>DASURJ010000697.1:0-4880 GCA_036280115.1 Gemmatimonadaceae bacterium | reverse complement strand
ATCATCTCGCCGGTCGCCGATTTTCTTCTCGTCGGCGGACTCTCCCTCATCGTGTTCGTGCCGCTCCTGCTGAGCGGACGATCCGACCTCGTGTTCATCGGTGCCGGGGCACAGGCGTGGGTGGCCACCGTCATCAACATGCCCCACTTCATGGCGTCGTACCGGCTCGTCTACCGGAGCCGCGAGACGATCATGAAGCACAAGTGGGCGTCGATCTACATCCCCGCCATCCTCATCGCCTACATCCTCGTGGCGGTGTGGTATGCGCAGTACTCGCCCGTGTTCGTGATCATCCTCATCTCGGTCTCGAGCGCGTACCTCGCCTGGCACTATACCGGCCAGGTGTGGGGGATGATGGCGTCGTACGCGTACCTCGAGGGGACGAGGTTCGAGCCGCGCGAGCGGCTCCTGATCCGGACCGGGCTTCGGATCCTGCTTGCCTGGCACGTTGCCTGGTTTCTGTACACACAGCTGCGTGACCCGTCGATGGTGCGGCCCGCGTACCTGCTGCTCAGCGGTGGGACGCTGCTCGCGTTCGGGCTTGGGCTCACGGGGCTCATCCAGATGCGCAAGCGGACGGGGAAGATGCCGCCGGCGCGCGCGCTCGTCGCGTGGCTCGCGATCTTCGTCTGGTACGCGGTCATGGCGCGTGACCCGAAGGCGATCTTCTGGATTCAGATCGCCCACGCGCTGCAGTACCTCGCGTTCCCCATTCGCGTCGAGCTGAATCGAACGGCGAAGTCGCCTAAACACTCGCCGGCGGCCGTGGCCGGGCACATGGTGCTCTACGGAATAGCGTTACTGGGCGTGAGCTACGTGGTTGCGCAGGTGGTCCCCGGAACGGCAATGGGCATTGTCGGCGACGTGTTCGGGGAGGAACCGGGGCGGGTGGCACCGGTGCTCGTTCTCATGTTCATCAACATCCATCACTACTTCACCGACGGGGTGATCTGGAAGATCAGCAACCCTGAGGTGCGCAAGGAGCTGTTTGCACACGTCCCGCGCCCGGACGGTGCGAAGCCCGGGGCGAAGCCGGAGCCCGTCAAGGCACCAGCCGACGCAATGCGGCAGCAGAAGAAGCGGCAGAAGTCACGGCGATGACGTCGTGAGTCAGGCGCCCGGCACGCGCGTCCAGACGACGATCGTGCCGCAGGGCAGGGTAGTTCCCTTCAGAAACTGCGCCGGCGTGTTACTCCAGTTCTCGTACAGCTCCATCGCCTCGATGTCGTTCGCCGTGATGTCATCCACTTCCATCCCCGGCGCGAGCTGGCCGTCGACCCAGAGTGACGGCGTACAGTTCGGCTGGCGAACGGAGTACTGGGCAAAGCGGACACCGCTCACGGCCCCGCGTGCTCGCACGATACGCACGCCTTTGACGTCCCGCAGGACATCACTCGGGCGCCCCGCGTTGCGCGCCATGAGCTCGTCGCGGGTGACGTACTGCCCGCCTCCGCGTGCGCGGCGCTCCTCGAAGTCCCGGAGGCCGAGCCGCTGGCGATTCAGCGCCGCCTTCACTTCCGCGGCGGCGAGACGCTGCGGCAGCCGCTCCATCTCGACGACGACGGTGTCCCATTTCGACCCCCGCGTCGCAATGAGCGCAGAGATGGCGGCGAAGCCCAGCCGTCTGATGGAAATGGTGACCGTGTCGATGTCCGCCGTCCACATGCGAAACGCGCCGAGCTCGTTCGTTCGCGCCATGAACCCCGTGATCTGGACCGTCGCGCCTTCGAGTGGGATGCCGGTGGCGTCGCGAACGAGGCCGACGAGCTCGCGCCCGGCGATGTTCGCGTTAGGTGGCTGCGAGGGCGGTTGCTGCGCGCCCAGGACGTCAGCCAGGACGGCTGTACAGACGGCGAAGACCGCGATGGGGACTCGAGCGCTCATGCGCGTCTCCAGTCGAGGCGGGGGTGAACGGACCCCGTTGTGGGACGAAGGGTACAACCGGCCGACGAACCGTCGGCACCGACGGGTCCGACCGTTATATGCGGGTAAGGTCGTGCGGTTCCGCGCGGGGCGCAAATGGATCGTTGCTCGCCCCGCAGTAGCCTGTTCATCGGAGTCGACTCCACCCTGGCTCTAGCTCCGGAGGCCCATGCGTCGCCCCGTTCCCGTTGTCCTCCTGATTATCGCCGCGTGCTCATCGACGTCGTCGCAGCCGGGCGAGGGCTTGCCGGGACGCAGCCAGACCGCTGCGGTGCGGGACGCAGGCGGAGGCGTCCTTCGGATCAATCCGGGCGACGACGCGGCGAGATCGTCGATCGCGGCTCCGCTCGAGACCGTATGGAAGTCCCTACCCGCGGCGTTCGACTCCCTCGGCATCCCCGTCAACGCCGTGGATCCGGCCATCAAGGCGTTCGGCAATTCAGGGTTCGAGCTCAGCCGACGTTTGGGGGGAACCAGCCTGTCCCAGTACATCGATTGTGGGCAGACGCAGGCGTTCCCGAGCGCGGACACGTACCAGATCTACCTCGTGGTGATGGTACAGCTCCACCCGGCGGACGCCCAGACGACCTCGGTTGCGACGTCGGTCCAGGCATCGGGAAAGCCGATGACGGTTCGCGGCGACTACACGCGTTGCTCGAGCAGGGGCGTGCTCGAGAAGCGCGTCGCGGATCGCATCCGCGCGGAGGCCACGCGGTAGCGGCGAAGGCGACATAACGCTCCGTCAGGGGTCAGAGTCCTAACGCGTCGTTTCATTGCCGCGGCAATGAAACGATGCGTTAGGACTCTGACCGCTTGGCCACGGCCACCCATGGTCCTTCGTGGCAGCCCGGTCGGAACGACAATGGCGCGGATGACGCGGAAAGGACCGGATGATCAGCGGGCGTCCGGAACGAGGTCGGGCAGGCGATGAGAGACATCATCCTGGGCGGGTGAAAGCTCCTCGCGCCGGAACGTGAATGAAGGGGGACTGCCCGGCGGGACGCCACACACGCTGAGAGCAGTTCCCATCATTCGCGGCCCCAGCGCGAGGGCGCCCGAGTGGTGAGGAGCGATCCCCAGCATCCCCTCATCCCCTCATCCGTTTCAACCCTCCACCCTGGATGCCGGACGCTGCGGCCTCTCGCCACGTGGCGGCGCCCGCGCGGCACCGTGATCCGGTGGTTTCGGGCCTTTCCGCGTCATCGTCGTTCCGACCGGCCCGCGCGCGCCGGGCCTAACGCGCGAAGGCTGTTTCACCCTGCAGCCATCAGCGCGCGGTCGGCGAGCCGCTTACGGACTTCGACGAGTCCACAGAACGAGCACCCCGCAAGCCGACCCGAGGCGGTTGTACTTGTCGGGCGTCTCCGCCGGGCCGGCATAGTACTCGATCGCCTCGAGCCGGTCGGGTGAGAAGCGGCTGATGTTCGGGACTTCGTGCCGCGACATGAGGACGCCATCCAGATACACGTCAGCAAAACACTCGCAGTTCCGCGCGCGCGGCACGAACTCGGCGTCCTCGAGCTCTCGACACCCCTGTTGGACAGAATCCAGGGAGCGCTTGCGGGCTGTCGCAACCCACGCTCCTGGACCGCTAATGGGTGTCACGATGTCGATCGCGGGCATGTCTCGGAGTATCTCCGCAACCATCCGGCCCTCGTTCTTCGCGAGCTGATCACGCGTCCAGAACGTCCCGAGGCCGACTTTCCGGTGCTCCTCGAAGCTTGGAATGGCGTAGTGTTCGGCGATCACGTTCACCGAGTCGAGCGCCACCACCCGCGTTAGGTGCACGCGCCGGTCGACCCTCTGGTTCGCGCGGAAGACGATCGTCGTGTCGAGCGGTCCGTATCCGAGTCGTCGAACCGTCACGCGATGCGTTCCCGGCGGGATGTCATCGAGCCGGAACGCGCCGCGGTCGTTCGAATGCGCACCTTTCGGCAGGTCCGGTAGCGCTACCTCGGCGTCAGCGATCGGTCGTTGCGCCGAGTCGACCACGAGCCCCGTGAGCGTCGCGCCACGAGTCGCGGCGCGATCGAGCGTCAGCTCGGCGCGGGCGAATCGACGGGCCGGGTCGATCCGTACCGTTGCCGGTGCGACGAGCGCCGCGCTGTCGTGTTCCGCACGGAGTGTGAGCGCGGTGCCGACAGGGACGCCGCACAGACGGAACCCGCCGCGCGAGTCAGCACGCGCCTCGAGCCAGTGCGTCTGGTCGTCGGTCAGCGGGGCACCGGCGGCAGCCCCGCGTCGGAGACGCTGCTCTCGCCATTCCGCGATCACCTTCACTCCGCGCGGCGGCACCGAGTCGCCACGCACGGCGACCGTCCCGATCACGATCCCGGACGCACCGAGTCGCCGCGTTCCACAGAACGCTGCGACGACCTGCGACGCTGACGGGACCCGTAACGCGATCACCCCGGACGCCGAGTCGGTGAGCGTGAGCGGAACCGGGTAGGAGACGCCAACTGTGTCGAGCGATGGGGTACGCACCTCGAGGGTGTACTGCCCGGGGAGCGCGCCCTCGATCGTGAAACGTCCACGCGCATCGGCGGTGGCGGCGAGCTGTGTACCGGCGACCGCCACGCGCGTGCCAGGGGCTGGGGCGCCTGACGCGGAATCGACGACCGTTCCCGCTATCACGAGCGGGGGGCGCGCCCATAACGTGTCGCGTCCCCGGAGCGCGAGCGCGAGCTCGCCGCCGGCGACGCGAATTTGCGTGACCGTCGTATCGGTCCCACCCAACCCCTGGGAGCGCACCCGGTACTCCAGCGCGGGCATGCGAATCCCCCACCGGGAAATGACCCAGGCGCCGTTCTTCATCCGCGTGAACTCCATGTCGCCGCCCGCGTGGTCCTCCTGCGCGGTGGACGCGTTCACGTACCGGAACTCGAGGCTCCGGAGCTCGGACGACGCGCGGTCGAGCCAGAGCGTGCCGCGGATGCGCGCGGCGCCGCGGTCGGCGC
>DASURJ010000696.1:0-15451 GCA_036280115.1 Gemmatimonadaceae bacterium | reverse complement strand
TTTCATGTGATGCTCGTAGGCGACCGTCATCGCGCGATACGGCAGCTCCTGTTGGCCGCGCAACTGGAAGAGCGTGAGCAGCCCCATCCACGGGTGCGCGGCGATGTAGCGCCAGTCGTTGTCGTCGAGCTGCTCGACCTTGTTGAGGACGGTGAGGGGAACGCGCGACTTGCCGACGTCGTGGAAGAGCGCGGCGAGCCCCAGATCGTACAGCTGGCGCTTGCCGAGCCCGAGTCGCCGGCCTAACGCGACCGAGAAGATACAGACGTTGACGCTGTGCGTGAACGTGTACTCGTCGTAGTCGCGGATCGTCGTGAGCCCGAGCAGCGACGTCTCCTCGGTGAGGATCTGATCGACGATCCCCTGGACGACGCGCTTGATCTTCTTGAGGTTGACGCCTCGGCCCATACGGACGGAGTTGATCACGTCCTTGGTCGCCGCCACCGACTGGCTGTAGGTGCGCTTGGCGGCTTCCTTCGCGCGCTCACGGAAATCGCCGTCGTCGTCGACGCCGGACGGTGGGCCGATCTCGATGAGCGTTACCCCAGCGGTGGAAAGCCGCTCCGTGACATCGACGAACCGGTCCTCCGACTCGGTCCCGGATGCGGGCGCCTGGAGGGCCGACAGGAACACGAGCCAGTCGCGCGGCGACACGCCGGGCATCACCCGTGCGACGCCGACGCCCGCGGCGCGGAAGACCGACAGGATCTGCGTGAAGCTCGCGTAGTTGTCGAGGTCGAGGCGAAGTCGAGTCTGGTTGATGAAGATGAACTCGTTCGTGACACGCAGCTCGAACTCGCCTTCGCGGGTGAGAATCTCGGCCGTCACGCTCGTGAGCTCATCGAGCGCCTTCTTGACCGCCTCGTTTTCGGCCGGGTAGAGCCGAATGGCGCGCGTCGCGCCGTAGAGGGCGATGATGAACGACCGCCCCATCCGCCGGATGAACGGATCGCCGCCGACGTCGCTCGACGAGCCGTTCGTCGTCGTGCGATCCAGGGTGGGGCGGTCCGGCACCGTCGTCACGCCGTGCCCCCGCGTAAGGCACGGTTCACGGCGTTGCGCACGAGAATGTCCTTCTCTGTCGACGCACGTCGCAGCGTCGCGATGGCGGCTTCCGAGCCGATCCGGCCGAGCGCCATGGCGGCGCAGGCGCGAAGCTCCGGGTCCTCCTTCTTCCCGAACAGGCCGCGAGCGTTGAGCATCCCGTCGAGCAAGCTCACGCCGGCCTCGCCGCACAACGTCCCGTAGGCCTCGAACAGCGCCATCTTCTCCGTGAGATCGGCGTCGCGCGCCAGCTTGCCTTTCACGACCGCTTCGATTTTCGGAAGGGCTGCCCGGTGGGCGCGCGCCGCGATCGCGCGCGCGGTCGCGACGCGGACGTCGCGGTGTGGGTCCTCGATCGTGCGCTCGAGAAACTGCAGGGCGCCGGGCGACGCGATCTCGCCTAACGCCTGGACCGCCGCCAACCGCATCTGGACGTCCGCATCGGTCGTGAGCTTCGCGAGCGCCCCGACGGCCGCGGTCGCGCGCACCGCACCCGCGCGCCGGACCGCTTCCCGAGCCACCTCGCGATCGCTCGACCCGATGAGCCGCACCAGCTCCGCCGTGTTCGTCGTTGCGAGCTGTGCGGCCGTGTTCTCGAGCAGCACGCGCAGGCGCGGCGTCTGGGCCTTGAGCAGCCACGTGAACACGGTCGCGAGCGCCGTCACTTTCAGCTGCCCGAATAACTCGTTCAGGTCCTCCTGATCCGGGAGCTGCGACGCCTCGTCCAGTGACTGGAGGATCTGCGACAGCACCTCGGGGTCGCTCAGCCGATCGCGGATCTTGAGCAGCTGGTCACGCTGTTCCGGCGTGATGCCGGACGTCCGCTCCGCCGTTCGCGCGGTCTCGCGAAGCAGGAACGCTGCCGTCTTGAACTGACCCGACGACAGGATGTGCAGCATCAACGTGTCCAGCAGCGCCCCGATCTCTTCGCGAACGCCGGGATCGGTCTGCGTCTCGTACGTGTCGAGCAGCATCGCGACGACGTTGCGCCGCATGTCGATCGCGTATTCCTTCCGGACTTCCTCCCGCAGGTACTCGATCTCCCGCTCTTCCAGGAAATAGAGCGTCGAGTCGAAGTCATCGAGGTTCACGACGGACGGGACGCTCGCGTCCATGGGCGGGGCGCCGTCGCGGAGCGCGTCCGGCCCGGCTTCCCCACCGCGGAACCCCGCCCGGTCGATGGGGGTCGCCTGGTCCGTCGAGAGATCGATGTACCGGTAGCGCAGGTAGTTGAACTCCTGCTCCCAGAGCATCGTGAGCAGGTCGTCCTCCTCGGGCGAGACCTTCCGCGAGCGCTGCAGGATATCGAGCAACGGCACGAGCTCGTGCTGCTCGAAGTCCTTCATCAGCCGCAGCTCGCGAATCCCGTCCTTGTACATCATCCACGGGATGTTGTCGGTCGCCTTCTCGGGTTCCTGCAACACGGTTTCCCCGTACCAGCGGAACTCCGTCTCGGTCACGTCGAACGCCAGCTCGTCCGTCACCTCCCAGATGGGCGCGAACGCCGCGCGCGCGGTGTCGAGCGCACGCAGGTAGGTGGGGTTGTTGTGCAGATAGAGCTGGTGGGCTCGCGCCGCCTTGACGAGGAGCTTCAACGTCTCCTCGACGAGCGTGCTCGAAAAAGGCGGTTCGGGCCGACCCGGCTCCTGCGCGGGAGCCGGAACGGAAGAAAGCGTCACTCGGGCAACGTGCTCAGCTGGCTGATTTGCGCGACGTCCTTGTCACCTCTACCACTGACGCACAAGAGGACCCGTTGGTCAGGCTTCCAACGACCCGTATTGGCCGAAAGCCACGCGACTGCATGAGCGGTTTCCAACGCGGGGATGATGCCTTCGAGGCGACTGAGTAGCGCGAAACCGTCGAGCGCGTCCTGGTCGGTCACGGCGACATACGTCGCCCGCCCCGTTTCCTTGAGGAACGCGTGCTCCGGGCCGACCCCGGGATAGTCCAGGCCCGCCGAGATCGAGTGCGCCGGATGCACCTGGCCCGCCGCGTCCTGAAGGAGGTAGCTCAGCGAGCCGTGCAGGACCCCCGGAGTGCCGCGAGACAGCGACGCCGAGTGGCGCTCGGTGTCGAGCCCCTCACCTGCCGCTTCGACGCCGACGAGCTCGACCTCCGCGTCGTCCACAAATCCCGCGAACGTGCCGATCGCATTGGAGCCGCCGCCCACGCAGGCGACGACCGTCGCCGGCAGCCCGCCGGCGCGCTCGAGCATCTGCGCTCGGGCTTCGCGGCCGATCACTGCCTGGAACTCACGGACCATCCGCGGATACGGCGCCGGCCCGACGACCGAGCCGATGATGTAGTGCGTGTCCTCGACGTTCGTGACCCAGTCCCGGATCGCTTCCGTCGTCGCGTCCTTGAGCGTGCGCGTTCCGCTTGTGACCGGGATCACCCTCGCACCCATGAGCCGCATGCGGAAGACGTTGAGCTCCTGTCGCCGCATGTCCTCCTCGCCCATGTACACGACGCACTCGAGCCCGAACCGTGCGCAAACCGTGGCGGTCGCCACACCGTGCTGGCCTGCCCCCGTTTCCGCGATGATCCGGCGCTTCCCCATGCGGAGCGCGAGCAGCACCTGCCCCACTGTGTTGTTGATCTTGTGCGCACCGGTGTGGTTCAGGTCCTCTCGCTTCAGGAACACGCGGGTACCGAGTCGCTCGGAGAGACGCGGCGCGTCACTCAAAATCGACGGTCGCCCAACGTAGTCGCGCAGCATGCCATCGAGCGCCGTGCGGAAGCTCGCGTCGCCCATCGCGTCGTCGAACGCGAGGTCGAGGGCGTCGAGCGCCGGAATGAGCGTCTCCGGCACGTACCTTCCGCCAAACACACCGAATCGATCCCCCGCTCGCGCGGTGCCGGTTCCCGTCATCGCGTCGCTCCCTTGGTCGATCCCTGCCCACGAACGGCGTCAGCAAATGCGCGCATGCGCGCGTGATCCTTGATGCCCGGTGCGGTTTCCACTCCCGACGAGACGTCGACGACGTCCGGGGCGATTGCCCGCATCGCATCCCCGACGTTGGCGGGGGTGAGCCCACCGGCGAGGACGACGCGCGCGTGCGCGCGATGCCCGTCCAGCGATCGCGCGACCGCGTCCCACGCGAACGGCGTCCCCGTCCCCCCGAGCCGTCCGGCGACTCTCGTGTCGAGGACGACGGCGTCGGCAACCTCGAAGAGGCCGAACGCTTCGGGCGGAAGTACGTTCGTCGCGACGCGAACCACCGCCCAGACCTCGCCCGCGAAGACCGGCCGGACACGCTCGACGGTGTCAGGCGTGGGGTCGCCGTGCAACTGAACCACGTCGAGGGCGATGCGTCCCGTCACCGAGCGGATGGCGTCGGTCGTCGATGGTCCGAAGACGCCAACCGCTCGAGCCCGTCCGCGCGCGGGCGAGACGACGGCAGCGGCTGTTGGAGGATCGACGCGCCGCGGGCTGTCCGCGAAGATCACGCCGACGTACCTCGCGCCTAACGACGCGGCGACGTCCGCGTCGGCGGCGCGCGTCAGCCCGCAGAACTTCACCTCAACGGGCACGTTGTCTCCGCGTGACGCCGACGAGTCCCGCCACGGCCGCGGCGGGATCCGGTGACGCCGACACGACCGATCCGACGAGCACCGCGTCGGCGCCGGCAGCCGCCGCGCGCTCGACATCGGCCCGCGATGAAACCCCGCTCTCGGCAACCGCGACCCGGTCGGGCGGCACCGCGGCGATGAGGCGATCGGTCACCGTCGGGTCGATCTCGAGCGTCTCGAGGTTCCGGCTGTTGACTCCGATGACCGCGTAGTCGATCTCGAGCGCGAGGTCGAGCTCGTGCTCCGCGCGTACCTCGACCAGCACCTCGAGGCCGAGAGAAGTCGCTTCCATCGCCAGGCGATGGAGCTGACTGGGCGTCACCGCCCGCGCGATGAGCAGCACCGCCGACGCGCCCAGCCCCACCGCCTCGAGCAGCTGGATGGGGTGAACGTGGAAGTCCTTCTTGAGGACCGGTAGCGAGGTCGCCTCGCGCGCGGCGCGCACGTCGTCGGGCGTCCCGCCGAACTCCCCCGGCTCGGTGAGCACCGAGAGCGCGCTCGCGCCGCCGCGCGCGTACGCCGCCGTCTGCGCGCCGGCATCGAGCGTCGCGTCGATGACCCCTTTGGACGGCGAGCGGCGCTTGAGCTCCGCAATCACCGCAACGTCGGCGCGGCGGAGCGCCGCGGCGAACGAGGGCCGAGCGCCGGCAGTCGCCGCGAGCGCCTCCAGCTCAGCTCGACGCGGAAGCAGTGCGTCGGCACGTTCCCCGGCGGCGGCCGACAGCCGTCCGAGCGGGCCGGTCGGCGGACTCCAGGAAGGTTTCGCTTGCACTTCGGCCCTTGTTCGGATAACGTATACTTCGGCCAATGTTCGGTACATTGGCCTCATCTGCTCAATCAGCGGAGACCATCCAAATGCCGCTCACAAAGCGTCAGCGTGAGATCCTGAACTTCCTGTCGTCGTACGCCGAGGAGCACGGGTACGCGCCGAGCTTCGAGGAGATCGCGT
The DNA here is from genome assembly GCA_036280115.1 of Gemmatimonadaceae bacterium. GTDB lineage: Bacteria > Gemmatimonadota > Gemmatimonadetes > Gemmatimonadales > Gemmatimonadaceae > JAJKIV01. Next base: position 9,885 of record DASURJ010000696.1, on the reverse strand, counting down.
CGCACTTCAACTATAACTCGCTCGCCACGGTGCACGAGCACCTGAGCAATCTCGAGCGCAAGGGCTACATCAAGCGCAGCTACAACGAGAGCCGCGCCATCGAGATCCTCCCGTCCGAGATCTTCCAGCGCGCCGTAGAGCTACCCCTCCTCGGCTCGGTGGCGGCGGGCTACCCCATCGAGGCCCTGACGGCCAACGAGAGCGTCGCCGTTCCCGATGACTTCATCCGCCGCACGGGGAGTCACTATGTGTTGCGGGTTCGCGGGAACTCCATGATCGACGAGCAGATCCGCGACGGCGATTTCGTGGTCGTGAACGAGCGCCAGAGCGCGGACAATGGCGAGATGGTCATCGCCATGCTGAACGGCAATTCGGCGACGGTGAAGAAGTTCTACCGCGAGCGCGATGGCCGGATTCGCCTGCAGCCGGCGAACGAGACCATGGCGCCCATGTACATCCACGAGAACGACATCAGCATCCAGGGCGTCGTCGTCGGCGTTCTCCGCCGGTACTGACTGGAGAGGCGGCTCGATTCTCGAGCCGCCTCTCCAGTCATCTCGAGCAGAGCGAAGCGAGGCGCTCCGTTTCGGCTCAGCGAGCCGCGTACGCGCGACGCATCCGCTCGAGCGCCGCACGCCCGGCTCCATCCGCCAAGGCCGTCGCCGCCGCCGTCACACATTCCGGGAACGTCCTGGCTCCGGGTGCGACGTAGAGCGCGCCCGCGGCGTTCAGGACCACCGCTGCCGTGGGCGCGGGACGCCCCCGTCCCTCGAGAACGTCCACGATCAATCGCGCGTTCTCGCTCGGGCTCCCGCCCGCGAGGTCCGACGGGACGAAACCCGTGAAGCCGTAGTCCGCCGGGTCGATCGTCCAGTCCGTCACGATACCATTCCGCACCTCCGACACGAGCGTCGTCGAGACCGGCGAGATCTCGTCCATACCCGGCTCGCCGTGGACGACGATCGCGTGACTCGCCCCGAGCGCCGCGAGCGCACCGGCGAGGAGCGGCATTCGTCCCCGTTCTGCCACCCCCACGACCTGCCGGGCGACGCCCGCAGGATTCGCGAGGGGCCCGACGATGTTCATGACGGTTGGGACGCCAAGCTCCCGGCGCACGGGTCCGACGTGCCGCATTGCGGGGTGCATGGCTGGCGCGAACATGAACGCGATGCCGGCCTCGTCGAGTGAGCGCGCCATGAGCTCCACTGGGGCGTCGAGCGTGATGCCCAGTTGCTCGAGCACGTCGGCGCTGCCGCTCTGCGTCGTGAACGACCGGTTGCCGTGCTTCGCGATGCGCACGCCCGCGCCGGCGGCGAGGAGTGCGGCGGCGGTCGAGATGTTGAACGTCGGGACGGCGCCGCCGCCGGTGCCGCACGTGTCCACGAGGTCTTCGACGCTCGCGGCGGGCAGTCGGACCATCGCGCCGCGCAACGCTCTCGCGGCGCCGGTCACCTCCTCGGCGGTCTCCCCTTTCACGCGGAGGCCGATGAGCAACGCGGCGATCTGCGCCGCCGTCGCCTCACCGCGCATCACGGTGCCGAAAGCGTCGGCCGCCGAGTCGGCGTCGAGCGACTCGCCAAACGCGATCCGGCGAATGGCCACCTGGAGCACGTTAGGCACGGGCGCCGCCGGCGCGGGCGTGGAGCTTCCGGTGGTCGTCACGATGGCTACCGGGCGGCGATCATCTCGACGAGCCGCGTCGCCAGGGACGCGTTCGTGGCCACCAACGCGATCACGAGGGCCAGCAGCTGCACCCGCTCCATGTCCTCCTCGACGAACACACCGTACTGTGCGCGGTTCGTGAGGTTCACGACGCCCACCAGCTCGCCCCGATAGAGGAGTGGAAAGCTGATGAACGAGCCCGTCGTGAAGTGCTGGTCCAGGAGGAGGGGGTGCGACGTCGCCTGCGTGACGTCCTGCACGAGCAGCGGCTCGCGCGCTTGCGCCACCTTCCCGGCGACGCCCTGACCGATCTTGATTCGCGACCCTTCGGTGATCTGCGGCGCCAGCCCGCGCGATGCCGCGAGGTACATGTACCCCGGCTCGGGGGCGACGAGCATGAGCGAGCACCGCTGCGCCTGCATGTCATCGCCGACGAGCGAGAGCAGGCCGTCGACGAGCTGGCGTGCGTCGACCACCATCGCATCCAGCTTCAGCACGCGCTCGATGAGGTACAGCGTCCGCGTTCGCTGACGGAGCGACTCGCTCCGCCGATGCAGCTCGACGTGCGCCTGCTCGAGCTGGCTGACGGCCGCGGTGACGTGACCTTCGATCTCGTCCGCGTGCCGCTTCGCCTTGCGGGCCTGCTCCGTTGCCTTCGCGACCTCGTGTTCCAGCGCCACGATACGCGCGGCGGCTTCCTCGCTCGACGGCGCGCGCGCGGCGTCCCGCGCCCGCACGAGATCGGCCTCCATCTCCGCGAGCCGCCGCACGTACTCGCCGTGCACGCGCTGGGTCACGTCCTCCAGTGTCCGGACGGCCTCGTCGCGCGCCTCGCGCTCGGAGAGACGCGCGTACCCGAGCTCGAACAGTGCCACGAACGGCGCGAAGCGCTCGACGGCCCGCGTTCCGAACATCTTCTTCTGTTCGTAGAGCGCGACAACGGCGGCGAGACCGCCGTCGACCTGAACGCCCCGCAGCGAGAGGATCCCGCCGTCGGGAAACGATGGGAAGCCGAACATCCGAGCGTACTCGGCGGAGCGATCCCCGAGGTCGACGAACTGACCTCCCGCGGCGACCTGCATTCGCGTTGCCGCCGGGAGATGGTCGAACGTCGTCTCGACGGGTGTGCGCGACACGCGGCCGCCGTGGGGCGTCAGCCGCTCGCGCAGCATCTCACGCCGCGCGTCGTAGCGCAGCAGACCGAGAATTGCCGTACGGTCGACGTCGGCTAGCCCTTCGCCCAGTGCGACGAGCGCAGCATCGTAATCAGGCGCGACGCTCAGGGCGTGCGCGAGCGAAGGAAGGTTCCGCGAAGACATGAGTGGGGGAGCCGTCGGCGGGCGCGTCAGACGCTTCGAACGGCGCCCCAATGTTGAGGCGTACGTCTCGCAAAGTCAATCGCTTCCGCGCGCGCCGGCACCCCTCGCGCGTTGCTTGACAGCCTCCCGCGTCGGGCTAGTTTCCGAGCGATGACGGCGCGCACTGTGCAGCTCGTGCTGCACTACGACGGCTCCGCCTTCGCGGGTTGGCAGCGTCAGCCGAAAGAGCGCACCGTACAAGGCGAGCTGGAGCGGGTGTTGACGCGCCTCACAGGCAGTCACGTCGCGGCTCTTGGCGCGGGTCGGACCGACGCTGGCGTGCATGCGCGCGGCCAGGCGGTCGGCGTTCGGGTGAGCGAACGATGGTCCGCCGCGACCTTGAGACGTGCACTGAATGCCCTGTTGCCGCGCGACATCTGGGTGGCGGCGGCGCACGCGATGCGCCCGGAGTTCCACGCGCGGTACAGCGCCCTGACTCGCCGATACAGCTATTACGTGGGAACCGACGATGAAGCCCGGTCGCCCTTCCGCCGTCACACGGAGTGGGCGCTCGCTCGCGCTCTCGACCCGGCGGTCCTCGCGCGCGAGACCGCGCCGATCGTGGGTGACCATTGCTTCGTCGCGTTCGCGGTGCGCGGTACTGCACCCGCCACGGACGACCACCGCTGCACGGTCCACACGGCATCCTGGAGCGACCGCCCAGGCGGCGTCGTATTCGAGATCGAGGCGAACCGCTTCCTGCACCACATGGTCAGATTCATCGTCGGCACCATCGTCGAGGTGGGGGTGGGCAAACGGGCGGCGGGAGCCGCGAAATGCCTGCTGGCGGCGCGCACGAACGATGAGGTCTCTCCCCCGGCACCCGCGCACGGGCTGTTCCTCGATCGCGTGACCTATCCCTCCGACCTGTACCTGCGCACCGAATGAGAATCTTCATCGCGACCGCGAAGCTCGACGACATTCGGTGGGCTGCGGGGCACGGGCTCGTCGACGGCGTGCTCACCACGCCCTCCCTGCTGACTGCCGAGGTGCATCCGGCAGGGGCGAGCGAGCTACTCGCGGACATCTGCCGCACGGCATCGATGCCGGTGGCGGTGACGGTCGGCGCGGTGCACTCGGCCGACATCTACCGTGACGCGCGCGAGTTGGCGAAGCTGGGCGACGGTGTCCTCGTGCAGGTCCCGTTCGTCGAGGACGCCGTCATCGCGATGAAGAAGTTGCATGCCGAGGGGATCCGGGTGGCCGCGACGCTGGTCTTCAACGCCGCGCAGGCATTGCTCGCCGCGAAGGCGGGCGCGACGACGGTATGCGTCCACCTCGATCAGCTCGACGCGCAGGGCAGCGACGGTGTGGACACCATCGCGAGCATGCACCGGCTATTCACGATGCACGGCGTCGAATGTGATGTCCTCGCCGCGCTCCCGCGCAACGCCACGCAGTTCACCGCGTGCGCGCTCGCGGGAGCGGACGCCATTGCGGTGTCGCCCGAGGTGCTCCGCGCCCTGCTCTTGCATCCGCTCACGGACCGAGGTCTCGACCAATTTCTCACCGATCTCAGCCGCACACACCGGACTCGACTCAAGTAATGTCGCTCAGGTCCGCGATCGCGTTACACGGGCTGCTCGCGCTGGCGCTCGGCTGCCAGGGCGCGAGCCCCGCTGACTCGATCGCACAGACGATCCCGCCCAGCGCCGCGCCGACGACACCGCAGGCGGTTTCTGCGTCCCGCCGGAATGCGATCACCGAGGCGGTCGCGCGCGTCGCCCCGGCCGTCGTGACCGTTCAGACGGAGGTCATCGAGCGTGTCCCGGTCGATCCCTTCGGGTTCGACTGGATGTTCGGCCGACGTTCCGGCGAGCGCATCGGCTCGGGGCTCGGCTCGGGCTTCATCGTCGACGCGAACGGCACGATCATCACCAACGCGCACGTGGTCGCAGGGGCGACCCGGGTCTCGGTCGCCCTCCGCGACGGGAAGAGCTTCCCGGCGAAGGTGCTCGGTCTCGACGAGCAGAACGATCTCGCGGTCCTCGAGATCGATGCGCCAAACCTCCCGGTCGCCCCGCTCGGGAACTCCGACGACGTCATCATCGGCGAATGGGCGATCGCGATCGGAAACCCGTACGGGTTTCTCCTCGGTAACACCGAGCCGAGCGTCACGGCCGGCGTGATCAGCGCGACGGGGCGCAACCTCATTGGCCAGGCCGAAGGCGGCGGTGCGTACCTCGACATGATCCAGACGGACGCGTCGATCAACCCGGGCAACTCGGGCGGTCCGCTCGTCAACGCCGATGGGGTGGTCATTGGCGTGAATGCGTCGATCTACTCTCCGAGCGGCGGCTCGGTGGGGTTGGGATTCGCGATCCCCATCAACCGCGCGAAGCGGGTGGCGGAGGATCTGATTGCGCACGGGCGGCTGCGGCAACCGTGGATCGGCGTGAAGGTGACGCAGCCGCAAACGAACAACCCGCGCGAGGCGTTGAGCGCCGGCGTGTACGTGTCGTCCGTCGTCCCGGGGTCACCGGCCGCCCGCGCGGGAATCCAGCAGGGCGATCAGCTGTTGCGTGCGGGGTCCCGAACGCTGCGGAACTCGTTCGACTGGGAGGCCGAGCGGCTCGACCTCCGCGTGGGGGATCGTGTGCCGTTCGTCGTACGGCGTGGGAGCCGCGAGCTCACGCTCACCGTGGAGGTCGCCGATCTTCCCGAGGTCAGCGCGCCGAAGGTCGCGGTGCTGCAGGAGCTCGAGCTCGTGAACCTCACGCCCACGATCCGGGCGGAGCGCGGCATTCGCGTGTCTCGCGGCGCCGTCGTCTACAACGTGAGTGACCGCGTATCGAACGAGATCGGTCTGCAGCGCGGCGACGTGATCGTGCAGATCAATCGATTGCCCATCGCGTCGGCGGCCGACGTGCAGCGCGCCATCGACACCTACGCCGGTCGCTCGGCCATGCGCATTCTCTACGAGCGAGGCGGACGCATCTATTACACCGACGTCGTGATTCAGTGAGCTCTCCTTCCGATCCGCGCCTGACGCAATACAGCTCACCTCTCGCCGAGCGTTATGCCTCGCCGGAGATGTTGCGGTTGTGGTCGCCGGCCACGCGGTACGGGCTGTGGCGCCAGCTCTGGCTCGCGCTCGCCGAAGCCGAGCAGGCGCTCGGCATCCAGATTCCCGACGCGGCGATCGCGCAGATGCGCGCGCATCTCGACGACATCGACTTCGACGCCGTCGCGACGTACGAGCGGCGCTTCCGCCACGACGTGATGGCGCACGTGCACGCGTTCGGTGACGTGGCGCCGGCCGCGAAGCCGGTCATTCACCTGGGCGCCACCAGCGCGTACGTGACCGATAACGCCGATCTGATTCTCATGCGCCGCGGGCTGGACATCCTGCGCGGTCGCGTGATCACGGCGCTCCGCGCGTTGAGCGCGTTCGCACGACAGTGGCGAGATGAGCCGACGTTAGGTTACACGCACCTGCAGCCGGCCCAGCTCACGACCGTCGGCAAGCGAGCGACGCTGTGGATGCAGGACCTCGTGCTCGACCTCATGGACCTGGACTTCCGCCGCGCGACGCTGCCCTTCCGCGGGGTCAAGGGGACGACCGGAACGCAGGCGAGCTTCCTCGAGCTGTTCCAGGGCGATCACGACAAGGTGCGCGAGCTCGATCGTCGCGTGACGGCGGCAATGGATTTCACGCATTCGCTCGCCGTCACGGGCCAGACGTACACGCGCAAGATCGACGCGCAAGTGCTGGGCGTCGTGACGGGGGTGGCGGCGAGCGCGGCCAAGTTCAGCGGCGACATCCGCATGCTCCAGGCGTTCGGTGAGATCGAGGAGCCCTTCGAGACCGAGCAGATCGGGTCCTCGGCAATGGCGTACAAGCGCAACCCGATGCGGGCTGAACGCATCGCGTCGCTCGCGCGGTTTGTGGGCTCCCTCGAGCCGAACGCGAACCAGACGCACGCCGTCCAGTACTTCGAGCGTACGCTCGATGACAGCGCGAACCGCCGCCTCGTGATTCCCGAGTCCTTCCTGGCGACCGACGCGATCCTCATCCTGTTGGGCAATATCGCGCGCGGGCTCGAGGTGCACCCCGCGCGCATCCGACAGCGGGTCAACGACGAGCTTCCCTTCATGGCCACCGAGGAGCTGATTCTCCGCGCCGTGCGTGCCGGTGGCGATCGGCAGGCGGCGCACGAGGTCATCCGCCGGCACAGCGTTGCGGCCGCGCGGGCGATCAAGGACGGTGGCGCCGCACGCAACGACATGCTCGAGCGGCTGGCGGCGGATCCCGAGTACGGGGTTCCGATCGATGACCTTCACGCGGCGCTCGAGCCGCATCGTTTCATCGGCCGTGCGGCGGCGCAGGTCGATGAGTTCCTCGATGACGTGGTGGAGCCGTTGCTCGCCGGTGCCACGACGGTGGAAGTACATGACACCGTCGAGGTGCGCGTATGACCGGCGTCGCGACGACGACACTGCCCCTGCGCACGCTGCGCCGCGGCAAGGTGCGTGACGTTTACGAGGTCGATGCCGATCGGCTGCTCGTGGTTGCCACCGATCGCGTGAGCGCCTTCGACGTCGTCATGCGTGAGACGGTGCCGTTCAAGGGCGCCGTCCTGACGCAGCTCACGGCGTGGTGGCTGCGGCGCATGGAGGCCGACGTGTCTCATCACATGCTCTCGGCCGAGGTGGACGAGATCGTCCGTGAGGTCCCCGCGCTCGACGTGCATCGCGACCTCCTCCGCGGGCGCGCGATGCTGGTGTGGCGCGCGGACGTGTTCCCGGTGGAGTGCGTGATCCGCGGCTACTTTGCCGGCTCGGCGTGGAAGGAGTATCGCGCGTCGGGCACGCTCGCCGGTGAGGCGCTGCCCCCCGGGTTGCAGGAGAGCGATCGCCTCACGCCACCGATCTTCAGCCCGGCGACGAAGGCGGAGACGGGGCACGACGAAAACATCACCGTCGAGCACATGGCGCGGATCGTCGGCGAAGCGCCGGCGCGGGAGCTCGAGCGCCTCACGCGCCTCGTGTACACGCGCGGATCCGAGATCGCCGAGGCGCGCGGCATCATCATCGCCGATACGAAGTTCGAATTCGGCGTGCGCGAGGGGCGGATCATCATCGTGGACGAAGTGCTGACGCCGGACAGCTCGCGCTTCTGGCCAGCCGACGCCTACGCGCCCGGGCGCTCGCAGCCGAGCTTCGACAAGCAACCGCTGCGCGACTACCTCGACGGGGAGCGACGCGCGGGGCGCTGGACGGGCGACTACCCGCCGCCCACCTTGCCCGCGGCGGTCGTTCAGGCGACGAGCGTCCGCTATCTCGACGCCTATCGCCGCCTCACGGGCGTGGATCTCGACACGGCGGGGCTCACATGAACTTCGCGCGCGAGGGCGTTGCCTTCATCGTCATCGCGGCGCTCCTCACGGTCGCCGCGTACGCGGCGGCGCTGACACGCCGGTCATGGCCGCTGTGGTTGATGGCGTTCCTGTTCACGCTCCTCGCGCTCTGGGTCGCGTACTTCTTTCGAGATCCCGAACGATCTGGGGAACGCGGCACCCGGCTGGTCACCGCACCGGCGGACGGTAAGGTCGTGATGATCACCGACGTCGACGAGCCCACGTTCATTCACGGCCGCGCGTCGCGGGTGTCGATCTTCATGAACGTGTTCAGCGTGCACGTGAACCGGTATCCGGTGTCAGGCACCGTTCGCTACGTCTTCCGAAGCCCGGGCAAGTTCCTCAACGCCGCCACCGAGCAGTCGAGTTTGGAGAACGAGCAGAGCTCCGTCGGCCTCGACACCGGCACGCATCGCATTCTCGTCAGGCAGATCGCCGGACTGATCGCGCGGCGCATCCATACCTATAGCCGCGAGGGCGAGCGTGTCGAGCAGGGCGAGCGGATGGGCATCATCCGATTCGGCTCTCGCGTGGACGTGTTCGTCCCGACCGGCTCGAGGGTCAGGGTGAGAGTCGGCGAGGCCACCATCGCGGGTACTACCGTCATCGCGGACCTGCCGGAACAATGAGGCCAACGAAACGACGGCGCTTTCGTCGTCCCGAAGTCGGTCGTGAAGTGAAGCGGGCGGTCGTGCTGCTCCCGAACGGCTTCACGCTGCTGAACCTGTTCTGCGGGATCTACGCGATCGTCCTCGCCTCTCGCGGACGCTTCGACCGGGCAGCGCTCTTCGTCGTGATCGGCGGTGTCGCCGATGCGCTGGACGGACGCGTTGCTCGCGCGACTGGCACCGGGAGCCGTTTCGGCGAGGAGCTCGATTCCCTCGTCGACGCGATCTCCTTCGGGCTGGCGCCGGCACTCATCATGTACTTCGCTGCGCTGAACACGAACGGCGGCGACTGGATGTTCGTGTTCATCTTCGCCTCCTGCGCGGTCATTCGGCTCGCCCGATTCAATGTGGAGCAGGCAGGCCGCGCGAAGACACACTTTCACGGCCTCCCGAGTCCGGCGGCGGGAATGACGCTGGCGGCGTACTACTGGTTCAGTCAGACGCCCTTGTACAACGAAGCTGTCATCTTCTTCACGGACAATCGTACGCTTGCCGAGCTTCCCTGGCACACGATCCTTCGTGTCCTCATGGTCGGCCTCGCGTACCTGATGATCAGTGACGTGCCGTACCCCGCCGTGCCGACCATCGGGTATCGATCCGGGCGCCAGATCGTCGGCACGACGATCGTTGTCGGGAGCATTCTCGGCCTCATCTTGCTTCCCCGTGAGTTTATCTTTCCCGCACTGGTGGCCTACGTGCTTTTCGGTGCGGTGAAGTGGGCGACGCTCGGCTTCCTCGAGCGCGTTCCGTCAGACCGCCGATCCGTCTTCTTCGAGGAAGAGGCTGACGTCGATCCGACGCTCGCTGAGCGCGTCCCGGAACATCGCGGCCCGGACC
>DASURJ010000695.1:0-3037 GCA_036280115.1 Gemmatimonadaceae bacterium | reverse complement strand
CACCAGGGACACGATCGCCTCGTGTGGTTGTACGACATCCACCTCCTCGCCGCCGCGCTGAGCGCGACGGAGTGGGAGGAGTTGCGCACGTCCGCTTGCGCGCGGGGCATCGCCGGGTTCTGTGCGGACGGCCTCCGCGCGGCGCGAAACTCTCTCGGGTCCGCCTTCCCGGCCGACATCGAAGCGGCGCTGGACGAAGCGTCCATCAGCGAGCCGTCCCGCATCTATCTCGAAGGGCAGGTCACGAAGTCGGACGTGCTCGTCAGCGACCTGAAGATGCTGCCGACGTGGAGCGGACGGCTGCGGCTCCTGCGCGAGCACGTGCTGCCCCCGGCGGCGTTCATCCGCCAGCGCTACCAGACGCAAACGCGGATGATGCTTCCCGCTCTCTACCTTCACCGGCTCATTACCGGCGCATCCAGGTGGGTTCGTTCATGACGCAGGTTCTCGAAAGACCGATCGTGGTGACGCCGATTCCGGCAGCGAAGCGCGTGCTCGACGTGGCGCTCTCCGGTTTCGGCCTGCTCGCGTCCTCGCCGCTCTGGGCGTTGCTCGCCCTCGCGATCAAGCTCGAGGACGGCGGCCCGGTGTTCTTCAGCCAGGAGCGCGCGGGAGAAGGGGGGCGCGTGTTCCGCGCCTGGAAGTTCCGTTCGATGATTCCCGACGCGGAGCGGCACGTCGGTGCGGTGCAGGCGGTCGAGGACGATCCTCGGGTCACGCGGATCGGGAAGATCATGCGCGCGACCGCCATGGACGAGCTCCCGCAACTGTGGAACATCTTCGTCGGCGACATGAGCTTCGTCGGTCCGCGCGCCCTGCGGCCCGGCGAGATCGAAGTGCTCGGAGATGGTCAGCTCGAAGCGCTCGAGGACGTGCCCGGCTACGAGCATCGTTCGCGCGTGCGGCCAGGGCTCACCGGCATCGCCCAGATCTACGCGCCGCGCGACCTGCCGCGCCGCCACAAGTTCCGCTACGACCGGCTCTACGTCGAGCGCCAGAGTTTCTGGCTCGATGTCCGCCTGATCGCCACCTCGTTCTGGATCACCTTCCGCGGACGCTGGGAAGCCCGATCGAGCAAGCTGTGACCACCGTCCGCGCCGCGGCGGAGTTTCTCGTCGAGATCGCCAGGGGACTGCGATGGCGTGTCGCCCTGTCCGCGATCGTGGCGCTTGCGGTGGCGCTGACGGAAGGCACCGGCGTCCTGCTGATCGTTCCCCTCCTCGGCGCGATCGGCGTCACGGTAACGGACGGCGCGGCCGGTGGTTTCGCCGCGCGTGTCGAGGCGGCGTTCGCGGTCCTCGGCCTGTCGCCAACCCTCGAGACCGTCATCCTCGCCTTCATCGTGGTTTCTGCCGCGCACGCGCTTCTGTATCGCGCCTATCTCGTCCTGAACCCGATGCTGGAGCAGGAGTTCAATCTCGCGCTCCGCGGACGGCTGTACGGCGCGGTGATGCACGCCGACTGGTCGTTCCTGACGCGCCAGCGAACTTCTGATCTCATTCACGCGGCGACGCACGAGGTCGATCGGGCGAGCGTAGCTCTCTATCACCTGTTGACATTCTTCACCGGACTCGTCGTCAGCCTCACCTACGTCGCCATCGCGTTCCGTCTCTCGCCGGTGCTGACGGTCCTCACGGGACTCGCGGGCCTGGGCCTGCTGTGGGGACTTCGCGGCGGAACGCAGCGTTCGGCGGCGCTGGGCGAAGCGCACCGTGAAACCACCGAACAGCAGTTCGGTCTGGTGTCGGAGTCGCTCAACGGGCTCAAGGTGACCAGGAGTTTTGGCGCCGAGCCGCGCAGCCTCGACAGGTTGCAGCGTCAGGCGCAGACGCGCGTGAAGGCCTACCTGGACCTGTTGCGCACGTTCGGACGCTCGCGGATGAGCCTCGATGTTGCGAGCGCCGTGCTCGTCGGCGTGCTTCTCGTCCTCGCCGTACGCGTGTTCGATCTGCGTGGTGGTGGACTCGTGCTGCTGAGCGTCGTCTTCAGCCGTGTCATGCCGCGCCTGACCGCCCTGCAATCGGCGGCGCAGGTGGTCGTGGCCAGTCTCCCGTCCTTCGTCAGGGTGTCCGCGCTCATTCGCGAGTGCGAAGCGCACTCAGAAGCGCTGCCGGCCGGGAAGCGCCCGCTCCCACTTCGCCACCAGGTCCGCTTCGAGAACGTCTCGTACGCTTACGCTGCGACCGGAGCGCCGGCGCTGGATAGCGTCACGCTCGCCCTGCCGGCTGGCTGCCTGACCGCCATCGTTGGATCCTCAGGCGCCGGAAAGTCGACGCTCGCGGATGTGCTGATCGGTCTTCTGCGCCCGAGCGCCGGGACGGTTTACGTGGATGGGCAGCCGCTCACGGATGACGCGCTGGCGAGCTGGCGCTGCAGGATCGGCTACGTTCCGCAGGACGTCTTTCTCTTCCACGACACGGTTCGACAGAATCTTCTCTGGGCGAAGCCTGATGCGACGGACGCCGAGATGTGGAGCGCGCTCGAGGCCGCGGCCGCGGCCGCCTTCGTCCGCGCGCGTCCGGAAGGGTTGGACACCGTCGTTGGTGATCGAGGCCTTGCGCTCTCGGGCGGCGAACGCCAGCGGCTGGCGCTCGCCCGCGCGTTACTGAGGAGCCCGGATCTGCTCGTGCTCGACGAGGCGACCAGCTCCCTCGACTCGGTCAACGAGGCGATCATCCTGGACGCGGTTCAGCATCTGCGGGGTCACGTCACGACGGTGATCATCACGCATCGCCTCGCTACCATCCGCCACGCCGACCTGATTCACGTGCTGGATGGTGGCAGGATCGTCGAGTCGGGTTCGTGGTCCGAGCTGGTGATCCGCAACGGCGCCTTCTCGCGCCTCCTCTACGCCCAGCAGTCAAGCGAACCCGCCCTCACCGGCACGTAGCAATCGTCAGAGTGAGCGGCGCTACACGCGCCGGCTCACGACGACGTACGGCCAGCTTCCACCTGCCTCGGATCCCACCACCGACACGCCAGCACGTTCCGCGAGGTCGAGAACATCCTGGTGGCGGAGCAACCGGTAATACCCGAT
>DASURJ010000694.1:0-4786 GCA_036280115.1 Gemmatimonadaceae bacterium | reverse complement strand
CGGGACGATGCGGATCCTCGGCACCCGGTTCGCGGGTGCCAGCTCGGGACGACTACCGATCTCGCTTGACCTTGAACCGGCTCCACATGACGATCGTCGTGCAACTCGAGGCCCCCGGCGACTGAAATTCGACCGGCGTGTTCGAGCCCGTGTACACCTCGATGGCGGCGACCTCGTGCGGCGGCATCATACGGTCGATGTCGCCTGCGAAGAGCGCCTGATACGGCGAGCCGTCGACCACGTACCGGACGCAGCCGCCCGCGGCGTCGCGGGCGCTCTCGACGACGTAGTCCATGCCGGACGGGACCACCCGCAGCGACGGGATCGTGCGGAAGAGGTCAGTCATCCGCGTCGCCTGACGGTTCTCGATGTCCTCCGGCGTCACGAAATAGCCGAACCCGGATTTGTGGCGTCGGTTGAAGCCGACCTGATCCAGTCCCGCAGTAGTCCGCTCGGCCGTCACCGCGACCGCCTCGAGCACCGGCGCCGGCTTCGCGAGTGTCACGGTGATCTGTTTCGGGGTGCGGCCCGAGAGCTCGACCGGAACCTCGACCGGCTGGAAGCCGAGCTGGCGCACCACGACCTGCTGCGTTCCGCTCGGCAGGTCGGTAAAGCCGAACGAGCCGTCCTGACGGCTCAGCGTCGCGGCGCCCGTGCCCTGCACGTCTACGCGCGCGTTCGCCACCGGCGCTCCGGCGGCGTTGATGACTCGCCCGGTGAGACGCGCCGGTCCCTTGAGGCGGGGTGGTACGGACTCGGTGTTCGAGGCGACGGCTGCGTTGCTGCCTGCCGGTCGCCGCGTCGTGTCGGCGGGAGGCGCTTCGACGACGACTGTGGTGCCGATACGGAGGCTCTGGAACGCGAGTGGATGCGTCTCATCGATCGTGATGCCGACTTCCGCGGTCTTTTGCCCGTTGAACGTCGCCTGGATGTTGCCCACGAGGCCGGCGGGGAGGCCGCAGATGCGATAACCGCCGTCTTCGCCAACCGTTGCCTCACGGACCCGTGTCTCCTTTCGCAGCGTGGCCAGAACGATCTCCTGCCACACGAGCGTGACCTTTGCCCCGGGAAGCGGCTTGTCGGTGTCGGCGTCGAGGACGTTGCCGACCAGTGCCGATGGGCCTCGTGCCCGCCAGGCACGCGTGCAGGAAAGCTCCACGACGGTCGTAGCCGACGGCACGGCGAGCTCGATGGCGAACATCTGCCCGGCCTGGAATGGCGTCGGGCGCGTTGAGATCTTGATGTTGAGCGAATCGAGCAGCGGGTGAAGCAGCGTCACCGTATGCTCGCCAGGCGGGATGCTGTCGACCTTGAATTGGCCGGTCGAGTCGGTGACGGACTGGCGTCCGGTCTCCCCTACCTTGATCGTCGCGCCGATCAGCGGGACGACACCGTTGATGCTGTCGATGACGACACCGGACACGCCGGCGAACCCGGGCTGCTGGCCGAGGCTCTCGCGTGGGGTGAGGGCGGCCGCGACGACAGCGGCCACGGCGACGCGGAAGAGGGTCGAGGGACGCATGCTACGGATTCTGGAACAGGTTACCAGGCTGGAAGTTGGCCTGGAGTAGTATGGGGTGAGGACCGGGAACAGGGAACCGGGAACCGGAACGGCGCCCAAGTACGAGCTAATAGCGATCGGCACCGTTCCCGGTTCCCCGTTCCCGGTTCCCCGTTCCCGGCAGTCTCCCGGTTCCCGCTCTGCTGAGCGAAAGGCCTTACCATTCCCCGCATGCTTTCGATCGTCCTCGCGGTCGTTTCGTTGCTCCAAATCACGCCGGCACAGGCTGAGCGTCTGAGGTGGGTGCCGAACCCACGTGCGGCGAACAGCACCTGGGTGGCCGACCCGTCGGGCCATCTGAAACCGGCGACGGTCGATTCGCTCAACGCGCTGGCGGATGCGCTGAGTCGCGAGGCCGGGCACGAGATCGCCGTCGTGGCGATCGATTCCACGTCGGGGTTCGAGCCGTTCGACGTGGCGCTGGCGCTGCATCGCATGTGGGGCGTTGGGCAGCGGGGGCGCGACAACGGGATCGTGCTGCTCTGGGTGCCGACACAGCGTGCCGTCCACATCAGCGTTGGCTATGGGCTCGAGGGCGTCCTTCCGGACGCGCGGGCGGGGCGCATTCGCGACCAGGTGATCTTTCCCGCTTTTCGGCGTGGCGACTTCGACGCTGGCATGCTCGCGGGGGTCTCCGCGCTGGCCGCGGCCGCACGCGAGGAAACCGACCCGCGCGGATCGACGATGTCCACGACGGACCGGCCGCCGGACGACCGGCGGGCGGTCGTGGAGCGGGAGGAGGGGTCGGGCCGCGGACGGCGAACCACGCTCATCTTCGGCGCGATCGGCGGCGCTCTCACGCTCGCGGGGGGCGGTGTTGCGGCAGCGCGCTACCGGCGCCGCCGGCCGAGGCCATGTCCGCGGGGCCATGGGATGATGGTTCGGCTCGACGAGCGCGCCGACAACGAGCACCTCGATCGCGGCGAGCGGCTCGAGGAGCGGCTCGAGAGCGTGGACTACGACGT
This sequence comes from Gemmatimonadaceae bacterium, assembly GCA_036280115.1. Lineage (GTDB taxonomy): Bacteria > Gemmatimonadota > Gemmatimonadetes > Gemmatimonadales > Gemmatimonadaceae > JAJKIV01. The sequence goes on along the minus strand of DASURJ010000694.1, from coordinate 2,260 downwards.
GTGGATCTGCCCGGCGTGCGATTACGCGCTCAAGGTGCCGCACCGCGCGTGGTTCTCGAGCTACGAGAACTGTCCCTCGTGCAAGCGCCGCACACTCGACACGACGCACCGAACCATCGTCGCCGCGACCACGTCTCGCGCCGGGCAGCGCGAGGTGATCGAGCGGTGCCGCAACTGTGAGTGGACGCGGAGCCACATGGAGACGATTCCGCGGATTCAGACGTCGAGCGGATCGAGCTCGGGCGGTTCGAGCTTCGGCGGCGGTCGGTCGGGAGGAGGTGGAAGCTTCGGCGGCGGGTCTGCCGGCGGGGGTGGGGCAGGAGGTCGTTACTGAGCGTGGTCGAGATCGCGATCCCTGCGGGGTTCGACTTTTCCTGGGCACTTGGCTTTCTCGCGGCGCGCACCGTCCCGGCGCTCGAGCGGGTGAGCGACGGTACGTACACGCGCGTGGTGCGGGCGGAGGGGCGTCCGGTGACGATCGTGCTGCGGGAAGCGCGCGCCGCGCCTAACGCGGCGCGGCGCGTGCTGGTGGCGAGCGCGCGTCCGGGGATGGCGCCGACGGCACTGACCGCGGCCGTCACGCGCATGCTCGACCTCGACGCCGATCTCGCGACGTTCCACCGGCTCGCTCGGCGCGACCCGATTCTCACGGCGATCGTTCGCGCCCGCGCCGGTATCCGACTCCCGCAGCTGCTCGACCCATTCGAGGGGGTTATACGCGGGATCCTCGGCCAACAGGTGAGCGTGGCGGGGGCGAGCACGGTGACCGATCGCCTCGTTCGTCTGCTCGCTCCGCCCGCGCGCGACAGGACCGGACGCGCCGGCGCTGCCGGCGGCTTCCTCGTGTTTCCGACGGCCGAGGTCGTGGCCGGCGCCGGGGCGGAACGCCTGCGCACGATCGGGCTCACGCGCGCAAAGGCTGCCGCCATTGCCGGGGTGTCCCGCGCCATCGCCGACGGGGCGCTCGACCTCGAGGCGGTCCGCGCCATGCCGGCGGACGACGCGCAGGCGGCCCTCGAGAGTCTGCCCGGGATCGGCCCGTGGACGGCGTCGTACGTCCGGATGCGCGCGTTAGGCGACCGCGACGCATTCCCCGCGGCGGACCTCGGGGTGATCAAGGCGCTTGCCGCGGCAGGGGTGGACCGGCGCGCGATCGTAGGCGTGGCAGAGCGGTGGCGACCCTGGCGTGCCTATGCGACGCTGCATCTCTGGGCATCACTCAAGACGGCGTAGCTCGCTCCTCAGAAGAACTCGTCGAGGAGTTGGTACCACCCCAGCCGAACTTCGTCGACCCGATCGATCCCGTAGCGGGCAAAGAGGGTCGGGACCCACTCCGGACCGAAGTTGAACGCGATGCTCCGCGCGCACAGGGCGAGGTCCTGGTACGGATCCGCCACGCCGGCGCGGCCGCAGTCCACAAAGCCGCTCACGCGATAGCCACCCGCGCCATCCGGCTGCAGCAGGACGTTAGGCAGGCAGTAGTCGCCGTGGGTGAAGACCCGCTCCTCGATCGCCGGTTGTGTGCCGAGCAGTTCGGCGTGCAGGTCCGCGGCCGACCGCCCCTGACGCACCGCATCGAACTCGCTCTCGCGCACGAGGCCTGCCGTGAGCCGCGTCGCCGCCTCGGCCAGGCGTACTCGCCGCGAGGCGTCGAAGGGGCAGGCGCTGATGTTCGTGGAATGAACCTGCTTCAAGCCGGCGGCAAGAGCGGCGATCACCGCAGCCCGATGGTCGTCTGACCGCGGTGCGGCCGCATCGGAACCGGGCATTGCCGTCAACAGGAGGTATTCGCGGCCCTTCCACTCGTGGTACTGGAGCACCGCCGGTACCGACAACCCAACGGCATGCATCCAACCCAGTCGCTCCGCTTCGTCGAACAACGACCGCACCGATTTCGATGGGGCGACCGGAAGGGACTTGAGGTACACCGCCGAGCCATTCGGGCGATCGAAACGCAGGACGCTCGCGCCGGAGTCCCCCGTGCTCACCTCGGCGCGGGGGTGCTTGGCGAGGTCGGCCGACAGCGTTGGCGGAAGGACGAGCGCAGGTGCAGTCGCGGTATCCACGTCGCTAAGCCTCGGGACCGAAAGTCATGGGAACGGACGGAGCAGCGCCCGGATCGTGGGCGACACTCGCCCACGATTTGATGCCTCTACGAGCGTAAAGGGTTGGCGGTGTCGGCTGACGCTCCACCTCTGGCCAGGCGACTGACCTCGGAAGCATGTTTGCGCCATGCCGAACACCTCGCGTCACCTCGACC
>DASURJ010000693.1:0-2762 GCA_036280115.1 Gemmatimonadaceae bacterium | reverse complement strand
GCACTCGTGTCCGTGTGCGACGACGCGTACTCCGCGGCGGCGCGCCCCGCGCGCGTCCCGAACACGAGAAGCTCCGGAAGGGAGTTCGAGCCGAGGCGGTTCGCGCCGTTGATGCTCACGCACGCTGCTTCACCCGCCGCGTACAGCCCCGCGAGCGGCGTCGCGCCATCGATGTCCGTATGGATGCCCCCCATCATGTAGTGCACCACCGGACGGACCGGGATCAGATCGGTAATCGGGTCGAGCGCCTCGTACTTGAGGCATAGCTCCCTGACGAGTGGCAGCTTGGTCGTGATCACGCGCTTCCCCAGGTGGCGCAGGTCGAGATGCACGACCGGACCATACGGGGTGTCGATCGTTCGTCCCTTCGCCACTTCGTGCATGAATGCCTGCGACAGCCGGTCGCGCGGACCGAGCTCCATGCTGCGGAACACCGGCTTCGGTTCCGGCTTGCCCAGGTTGTAGTCCTGCAGGTAGCGGTAGCCATCCTTGTTGATCAGATGGCCGCCTTCGGCCCGCGCCGCTTCGGTGATGAGGATGCCCGTGAACGGCAACCCCGTCGGGTGATACTGGACGAACTCCACGTCCTTGAGCGGCGCACCGGCGCGATACGCGAGCGCCATCCCATCGCCCGTCTTGATGTTCGCGTTCGTCGTGTACGGAAACACGCGGCCGCACCCACCGGTGCAGAGAATGACGGCGCTGGCCGTGATCGCCTCGACCCTGCCCGACATGAGCTCGATGGCGACGACGCCTTGCACTCGGCCCTCGTCGGCGAGGAGCTTCGTCACGAACCACTCGTCGTACCGGACGACGCTCGTGTACTTGAGCGACGTCTGGAAGAGCGTGTGGAGCATGTGAAAGCCGGTTTTGTCGGCGGCGAACCACGTGCGCATCTTCTTCATGCCGCCGAAGGGGCGCACGGCCACCCGGCCATCGGGCTCGCGACTCCACGGACAGCCCCAGTGCTCGAGGCGCATCAGCTCCTGGGGCGCTTCCTTCACGAACGCTTCGACGGCGTCCTGGTCGGACATCCAGTCGCCGCCCGAGATGGTGTCGTACGCGTGCTCGTCGAAGCTGTCGTCCGAGCGCGCCACACCCGCCGCGCCGCCTTCGGCGGAGACGGTGTGGCTACGCATCGGGTACACCTTGGACACTACGGCAATGCTGAGTCGCGGATTGGTCTCGGCGATGGCGATGGCGGCGCGCAGTCCGGCTCCGCCGCCACCCACCAGCAGCACGTCATGGGTCGGGGCCACGGTTCGTCGAGATTATTCCGCGGAAAGCAGCTCATCCACGAGGACGGTGCCGTCGTGGCGGATGACCTTCTGGCTGACGCTCCCGTCGTGATACTCGTGTCGGATCACTCGGCACCCGCAGGCGTAGTCCACCTCCTGCGTGAGGAGCGTCTCGTCGTCACGATCCTGGTAGGTCTCGCCGTCCACGAGTCGCCCGCAAGGTGCCTGCTGGCGAGTGAAGCTGTTCGTAGCGACCATCGTCCACCTCCGCGCTTTGCTGCAGCGGCAGCATAGGCTGGCAACGCGCGTAGCCGGCTCCGGCGGCGCCGCGTTGGTATCAGATCGGCACGGCCGATCGATTGCTCTGGTCTGGACGAATCTGCTCCAACAGTACGTGGAACGGGGCCGATCCGAAAGCCACCACCAGTGAATTCCCTTTAGCGGCCGGCGCTCTGCTGCTCCAGCTTCGCGAGCTCGGACCGGGCCGTCGCGACATCGCGAGCGAGCGCCGGCTCGGCGTTCGCGCGCAGGCGCAGGTACCGCCGGTACGCGGCGATCGCGGTCTCGCGATCGCCTAACGAGGCGGCCAGCCGTGCCTGCTCGCGCAGATACGGTGCGTGCAGCGATCCGTCGATGGGGTTGTTCGTGAACGTCCATCGTCGAGCCGCCTCGTACGCCTTGCGCACGTTGCCCGCGCGCTCCCAGAGACGACTCGCCACGAGATTGCCGGGCAATCGGACGTGGTCGCCGATTGGGCCGAGCGCGAGCATCGAGTCCAGCGATGTGAGCCGCGAGTGCGCGTCGGGCCGGCCCGCGAGCGTCGCGAGCTGGGCGTCGAGGATCAGGGCGAGCCGTTCCGGCCGGGCGGACTCGACCGGAGCGCCCGGCACCGGTGGCAGGGTCCTGAGGCGAGCGATCACTCTCGACGTATGCGTGGTGTCACCTCGCGCGAGCTCGTACTGCGCGACGTCGAAGATCGCCGTCATCCACGCGCGCCGAGCGGTCGCGTCCTGCGGAACCGCGGCCGACACGAGTGCCTTCGATTCGGCGTAGTGCGCGGCTCCCGCGGTCGAGTCGCCGTCCCAGAACGTCGCCGCGAACATCCGATCGGCCATCCGATTTGGCAGGTCGAGCGCCACGCGCGCGGCGTATCCTGGCTGGCCGCGCTCCATCGCGACGTAGTACTGCATCTGCGCGACGAACTCGCGGTCCGCCGACGTCGCCGTCCGGTCACGCGCGCGACGGATGGCGTCGTCGAGATCCGGAACTTCGAGGCCAGCGATCACCACCATGACGGCCGCGGCGGGCGTCAGGAAGGGTGGCTTTGCCTCGAGATCGCGGACTGCCGCGACGCGAGCCGCGCTGTCGGGGGCGAAGACGACCCGGTTCGACGGATGGTAGAACGCTGCCGTGTCGCGCATCAGCCTGACCGTGGCGAGTCGAGCGCGCGACGTATCGCCCAGGTGGGAATAGAGGAGCGGGAGATGCTCGAGCAGCGGCGCATAGGACGTATCGAGCGCGAGC
>DASURJ010000692.1:0-3971 GCA_036280115.1 Gemmatimonadaceae bacterium | reverse complement strand
GTGCACCTTGTCAGCCGCGCACACCCATCGCGCGCGGGGATTGGCTTGCGCCAACCGCCCGACATAGTCCTCCTTCCGCTCGTCCGACGAAAGCTCGATCCCGTCGTCGTCATACTTTCGCTGGGTCACCTGCAGCACGGTCTCGAGTACGTCGCGACCGAACTTGTCGGCGATCCGGCTTTCAAGCATCTCGCGCGTGTACCCGTCGCGCACACAATCCTCGATCACGTCGTGCAGGATCCCGGCGACGACAGTGTCCTCATCCTGGCCATACCGCGTGAGGATGATCGCGACAATGGCGGGATGGGTCACGTACGGAAGCCGCGTCCCCTTTCGCACCTGCTGGTCGTGGTGCTTGGTCGCGAATGCGAGCGCGTGATTGATGCGGTCGGAGTAGCCGGTAATCGTCATGACGGCGCCCCGTGGCAGAAGAACGGCGAACGCGCGGACCGATAACATAGCAGCCGGGCGTGGCCGTGGGCAGCCGAACCGCTTTTGCCCTCCATCACACCAGGCGCGCCAGAATGGAGAGAAACGTGAGATTCAGAACGAGTAGCGCGAGTCCCTGAACAGCGACGCCCAGGCCAGCACCGACCACCCCGAGCCGTCGTCCCATCCACCCGACGACCGCAAGGGCGATCCCAAGGGTGACGAGACCAACATCCAGCCCGGCGCCGAACCAGGTGATGCGGTCGAGCCGGACCGCGGCCGACACGTCCCGCATGGGTTGCGCGCGCCACGCGATCGCCGAGATGGCCAGCTCGAGCACGCCCCACCCGAGCGCTTGGGCCGCGAACTGGGTCACAATCGGCGCCTTCGCGCGGCGGACGGTGAGAACGACCACGATCAGAGTACCGACGACGACGCTCGCGGCTGCCCACAGCAATAGACGGAGCAAATGAGCGCGTTCGGCCGCGAACAACGTATCGGACCACATTGATGGCTGTGGTGGTCTTCGGTCTAGCGGTCGGTAGGAGTGCCGGCCGCTTCCGTGGTCGCACGATCACCGGAAAACCACGCTTCGAACGTCCACGGTGGATCGAGATCCGGTGCGTCGGCGGCCCAGAGTACGATCCCGATGATCTGTGCCCCCTGGTCTCGCAGGGCGGCGACGGCACCGCGCATCGTGGAAACGAGTGAATGCGCCACGTGCGCGCAGATCAGTACGGGCGGAGCGACTCGGACTTCAGCGGCACGGTCCAGCGGAGCGACAATCAACGTCAGCTCGTAGTAGCGCGCGGCACGAACCACCGCTTGCACGAGGTGCGCGGCTTCGCGAGTGGTGATTGCGCTGCGCGGGCGGGGACCGCTCGGGACCACATCCAGCCATCGGTCGCGACCAACAGGCGTCTGTATAGCGGCGGCCGAGAGGTCGATCGCGGTGCTCAACACCGCCGAAACACCCTCCGTTTCCGGCAGGCGAAGTACCGAAGTGATCGGACGCTTCGCGAGATCGGCGTCGATGAGGAGGGTGCTTCGCATATCGTTCGCGGAGACAGCGCCAATGTTGGCGGCAATCGTCGCTGTCACGGCCGGTACGTCACCCGTTACGGTGATGACCGTTCGGCCGGATTCGGCGACGCTCGCGTGAGATGCGAGAAGACGGTAGGCGTCCGAGGTGGGGTCGATAAGTGGGGGTAGCCGAAGGTCGGCTCTTCGCCGAGCCCGCTCCGGTGGGATGACGCGCGGCCGTACGACGGCCAATACGCGCGCCCCAGTGACACGCTCCGCTTCCTGCAGATCCGACACCCGCGGTTTTACCATCTCGATCAGCAAGGCGATGGCGAAGCCGACCATCGCGCCCAGCACGATGGCGGCTGTCAGAATCGCGATCGGGGGCGCGAGAACGTTCGCCTGGGCCCGCGCTTCTCGCAGCTGGCGGTCCGTCAGCTCATTCTCCCGTCGGGCGGCGTCAAGGGAGTCCGCAGCCGAGTCGTGGGCGGCCAACGCGGCGTCACGGCGCCGGAGCGGGCCGAGAGTATCGACCGCAACAATCGCGGGAACGACAGGCGGGGGCAGACGCAACTGCGCGAGCGAGTCGCGGAGCGCGGCCTGGCGGCTTTCGGCGATCGCGCGGATAGATCGTCCGATGGCCGTGGCCCGCGCTGTGAGCGCCACAAAGATAGGATCGACGCCCCGCCCTGCGCCGAACTCCTCACGCTCCTGCTCGACCTCCGCCAGCGAGTCGAGCAACGCGCGTACCTGTGCGTTGCCACTCAACGAAACCGTTTCGCCAAGTGCGCGATACGACTGCGGAAGCGGCGAATTCTCCACACGTTCGAGTAATCGGGTCAGTTCGGCGCTCGCCGCAATCAGTGAATCGCGGCGCGCCGCGAGCGCGGTCGAAAGTGTATCGCGCCGCGGAACGTAAACCGGCCGAGCCGCGAGCGCCCGCCTGGCGTTGAGCGTCGATTCCGCAACTGCCAGTTGCCGCGACGCGGAGTCAACCGTTCGCAGGAGTGGAACGGTGTCGCGCCACCGCGCCGAGAGCGGCGCGATCTGTTCCGAAGCACGCCTGGCGTCGCGTGGCGCCAGAACGAGGAGCACCAGCGCGACAGTGAACACAGTGCCACAAATGGCCGCGAGGCGCATCGGATGGCGAAGTGTGTTCCTCGCTCGCGCGGCAACCCAGGCGGCGCGCATCTCGGCGCGACGGCGCCTCGTGTACCGCGGAGCGGCCCCGGTAATGGTGTCGACCATTCGCTCGCGATAATCGGAAGCCGCGGCTCACTGCGCAAGCGCGCGCGCACCAGCTGCGTGGTAACGCCGAAGCTCGTCTCGCAGGGCGAGGATGGCCGCGTCCTTCGCCTTCGCTTCGACGTCGACCGTGATCACACGCCCGAACCACTCACGAGGGAAGTCCTCGGGCGAAACGTAGTCGGCGTGCGGTCTCGGGTTGCGCGCGGTCGCGCCGTCCCGGGGCGACGCGATGTGCATCCAGGGTTCTCGGCCGCCCCACGTCTCGGTGGCGACCGCGGTGGCCGTCGCGACGTCGAGGCCATCGGGGTTGCATCGGTGGTGATGCACGTCGTACACGAGCGGCACGCTCGCTCGCAGGCACAGCGGATGGAGATCACGGACGGTGAACAGCCGGTCGTCGTTCTCGAGCGCGAGGCGGACGCGCGCCGCATCAGACAGTCTATCGAGATTGCGTTCGAGTCGTGCCAGCGCGTCCGCTTTGCCGCCCGCCATGCCGCCAACATGAAGCGTGATGGTGTCGGCTCCGACCAGTTGTCCGAGTGTTGCCTGCGCCTCCAGTTCGCGTATCGATGACGCAACGACGTCGTCACGCATCGAGTTGATCACGACGAACTGGTCGGGATGGAAGCTGAGACGGACGTCGAGCTCGCGCGCGAGTCGTCCCGCTGCCTCGAAGGAGCCACGGATCGAGCCGTCCTCGTCGAGGTCACCGAGGGTGTAGCCGCTCACGGGATGAGTCGTGAGCGGAAGTATCTGACTGGTGATTCGGAACGCGCCGACCCCGAGATCGACGCAGCGCAGCACGGCGTGAGCAAGCGCTATGGCGTTTGCCCGCGCAATCCCCCGCAAGTATGCGGCGGCAGCGGGCGTCGGAAGCGTTGCCACGTAGCGGTGCGTCGCCTGGCGAAACCGAACGCCGGAATCCGCGAACTGACAGCAGAGTCCCCAGCGGATCCCGGCAATCGCCGTTTCAGCAGTGTCCGCGTGCATGCGACCGTCACGGAGCGGGACGAGAAAAACGGAGGCGCGACGTCGCGCCTCCGCCTTCGTGTGCAGACCAGTGGATCGAGTCGAGCGCGGAGCGCTCGCGAACTTACTGGACGGTGATCGTCCCCTTCATGTTCATTGCGAGGTGCGGCGTGCAGTGGTACGGGTAGCTTCCCGGCTTGATGCCCGCGAAGGAGATCGTGTAAGACTCGCCGGGGTTCATGTAAAGCGGGCTCGAGAGCTCGCCTTGCTGGTTAGGCATGTTCGCCGAGAGCTGCGGCTTG
>DASURJ010000691.1:0-6871 GCA_036280115.1 Gemmatimonadaceae bacterium | reverse complement strand
ACCTCGGCTATCCCGTCTTCAAGACTCGTTATGCGGACGTCGGCGTGTACATCTGTTACGACCGCCATTTCCCCGAAGGCGCGCGCGAGCTCGGGCTGAACGGTGCAGAGATCGTGTTCAATCCGTCGGCGACGGTCGCGGGACTCTCGGAGTACCTCTGGAAGCTCGAGCAGCCGGCGCACGCGGTGGCGAACGCGTACTTCGTGGGCGCCATCAACCGCGTCGGGTACGAGGACCCCTGGCGAATCGGAGAGTTCTACGGACAGAGCTACTTCTGCGATCCGCGCGGGCAGTTCGTCGCGCAGGCGTCGCGCGACAAGGACGAGCTCATCACCGCCGAGCTGGACCTCGACAAGATTCGCGAGGTGCGCAACATCTGGCAGTTCTATCGCGACCGCCGGCCGGAGACGTACGAGGGACTCGTCAAGCCGTAGGCAGCGCCGCTACGGGAGCCGCCGCCCGTACCAGTGCATGCCGGCCATGAGGATCGTCGCCCGCTGCGGCCTGCCTGATCGATCCGGCGTGCCGAACCTGACGCGAATCGCGTCCGGCTCGAGCTCGCCGGCGAATTCGCGATCGCCCTGATACACGAGCTTCGATGTCGGACCCGGTGACGGCCACTCGAGCCAGAGGTGGCCGTCACGATCGGTGATCCGGACGTTCATGCCGTAGATGCCGACGTCGTACGTCCCGACGTACCGCTGGCGTTCCCGCGCCGTCAGCGCGACGTCGCGAATGACGGGCCGCGGTAGGCGGAGCACGGTGCGTGCGATGGCCTGCTCCATTGCCTCGATCCAGAGGCCGCTCCGGTTCGTCAGGATCGCGATTGCGACATCGTGGTCGGGGTAGTACGAGAGGACGCCAGTGAAGCCGGCCATCCGTCCGCCGTGCGAGACGCGACGGTGCCGGCCATCGAGCGGCACGAGCGATAGCGCGAACCCGTAGTCAGGCGTGATGCCATCGCCGAGTCGCTCCGACGTCACCATGCGGTGGTAGGAGGCGCGCGTCACGACACGTCCGGTGGCGAGGGCGCGCGCCCATCGAGCGAGATCCTCCGCGCTCGCACAGAGACCCCCGTCGCCGCGAATCCAGTTCATGTTCTCGGGTGGCGCCGGCACGAGCCTCTGACTGTCGAGAACGTAACCGCGGGCATGATGGTCGGCCGTCGGAAGCGGCGAGCAATGGTGCAGCGACGCGTGATCGAGCGGCCCGAAGAACTCGTCGGCGAGGACGCGCTCGTACGGCTTTCCGGAAATCCGCTCGATGATTGCCGCGAGGAGCGCGTAATTGGAGTTGCTGTACGACCACCGTGAACCGGCTACAAAGCCGAGCGGCTCGCGCTCGATGAGCGCCATCAGTTCCGAGTTCGGGCGGGTCGTATCGCCGATCATCTCACCGTAACGCGGAAGCATGAACTCCTCGCGAATCCCGGATGTCTGGTGGAGGAGATGCCGGAGCCGGACCGAGTCTCCTTGCGGGTGGTACTCGGGGAGGTGGCGTGACACCGCGTCGTCGAGGCGTAGCATTCCTTTCTCGGCGAGCCGCATGACGGCCGCCGCGGTGAACTGCTTGCTGATGGAGCCGATCTGGTAGACAGTGCGTGGCGTCGCAGCGGTTCTCGTTTCGCGATTGGCGAGACCGTAGCCCTTCGCGATCAGCACATCCGCACCGCGCGTCACGACGACCGACATGCCAGGGATCGACCACGTCTGCAGTGCGGCCACCGCGACGGAGTCGGTGAAACCCTGCAGATCACGGTGCGTGGCGCTGGCCGCCTGTGCGCGTAGCACGCCCGCAGTCGCGATGCCAGCCAGTAGGAGAATGAGCGGCGCGAGCAGCCAAAGGCGTGCCGGTGCGCTCGTCGAACGGTCGAAATCGCGCATTGTTCTCTCACGCGTCGAGTGACGTGATCCCGAGTGGGCGTGCTTGCGTGACTCGCGTTGCTTCTCTAGTTCTAACCACTTGTGGTCCACGCAACGCAAACTCTTTGCATCCGACTCTCATGTCCACCCGGCGCGACTTCCTGAAGCGAACGGCAGCCGGCGCGGCCAGCATCGCGATTCTTCCAGGCCAGGGTCTCGTGCGGCCGCGCCGCGAGACGCCAGCACTGCCGCACCACCGCCAAGGCGTTCCCGACGAAGCCTATTGGCGCGACGTGAAGGCGCAGTTTCTCGTACGTGACGGTTTCATCATGATGAACGCCGCGAACCTGTGCCCGGCGCCGCGCTCCGTCGTGGACGCCGTGACCGCGGCCACGCGCGACGAGGACGCGGACGTCTCGTTTCACAATCGCGAGCAGTACACCCGGCTCTGGACCGAGACGCGTGGCCGACTCGCGCGCTACATAGGCGCGGGCGAGGATGAGGTCGCGATCGTCAGGAACACGTCCGAGGCGAACAACATCGTCGTCGGCGGCGTGCCATTGAAGGCGGGCGACGACGTCCTGCTCTTCGACGAGAATCATCCGACGAACAACGTCGCGTGGGACGTGCGCGCGGCGCGGTATGGGTTCAGGGTGCGCCGCGTGAAAGTCGATTCCGCGACGGCGGAGACCAACGCTATCATCGACGCGTTCCGCCGCGAGCTCCGGCCGAACACGCTTGTCCTCGCCATCACCGACGTATCCAGCAACACAGGCGTGCGTTTGCCAGCCGCCGAGCTTTGCGCGCTCGCGCGTGAGCGAGGGATCTGGGCCCATGTGGATGGCGCGCAAACGTGCGGAGCGCTGCGGCGCGACATGAAGACAATGGGCTGTGACTCGTACACGGCCAGCGCGCACAAGTGGTTCATGGGGCCCAAGGAAGCCGGGCTCCTCTTCGTCCGGAAGGAGCGGTGTTCGGAGCTCTGGCCTGGCGTCGTGGGTGTCGGGTGGGGAAGTGCGACGATGACTCAGCTGCCCGGCGCGCGGAAGTTCGAGACATTAGGCCAGCGGAACGACGCGACGGTCGCGGGGCTAGCGGCAGCGCTCGATTTTCACGAACGAATCGGCCAGGAGCGCATCGAGGCTCGCGTGATCGAGTTGACGGCGGCGATGTACGAAGGGCTCCGCGGGTTACGCGGCGCGCGGATGGTCACGCCGGCGCGGGCGGAACTCCGCGGCGGTGTTTGTATCGTGCGATTCGACGGGCGGGAGACGCGTCCGATGCACGACGCGCTCTACCGTGAGCACCGGATTGCGACCGCGCCCACGGGCGGGCTTCGGTTCAGTCCGCACATCTATAACACGTTGCAGGATGTGGAGCGCGCGCTCGCGGCCGTGCGCGATCTCGTAGCGCGGGGCTAGCGAGCAACACCTGTCATTCCGAGCGAAGGGCCGGAGGCCCGAAGTCGAGGAATCGCAGTCTTCCCGACAGAGGACCTCTCTACCGGAATGAGCGCGATTCCTCGACTCGCTGCGCTCGCTCGGAATGACACGGCCTCTACCTCCACCGTGCCCGCATTTCGTCAATCACTGCCTGACGAATGTCGCGCTGTTCCCTAACGACTTCGAGCGCCGACTCCCCACGCTTGAGGAACTCGATCCCGACCTCGTTCCCGGTGATGAGGTAGTCGCTGATCGCTACTCGGTACCAGCGTGTGGGATCGACCGGCGCACCACCTACCGTGTACCCGAGGGTGCCCGAGCCGTCCACCCCCGTGCGATGCAGGTAGCCGCCGCGCCCCGAGTTCCGCTCGCCCGCCGCGAGCATGCGCGCGAGCAGATCACCGCGCATGCGCACGGCGACGATCGGCCCACCGAAGGGCAGCATCCGGATCACGTCGTACTGGGTGACCGGTCCGGCCGGAATCACATCGTCGATCCGGATCGACCCGCCGTTGAAGATCGAGATTTCCGCGTCGGGCACCTCGCGGCGCATCGCGGCGCCGATCAGATCGGTGAGCTCGCTTCGCGTCGTGCGAACGATCGCTTCTCGGCCATCGAGCGCCATCGGCGTCGTCGCTACGAGCTCGCGCGGGCGGAACCCATCGCGCTCGAAGCCGGCGAACGCGCTGTCGACCCATCGCGCTGCCTCACGAGCGACGAGGCTGTCCTCAGGCATCCCGTCGACGATGGGCACGAGGCGCGATAACACCTCGGCGCGACGAGTTGCTGAAGGTGGACGGATGCTCACGAGCTGTACCGACCGCACGTTCGCGTCCCCCTTGAGCACCGGCGCGAAACGCGGGCCGCGACGCAACGTGTAGTTCTCGTGCTCGTGTCCGCCGAGGACGACGTCGATTTCCGGGGCTTCGCTGAGGAGGCGCGCGTCGTCCTCGATGCTGAGATGGGTCAGCGCGATGATCACATCCGCCGAATCGCGAAGCGCGCGTGCCTCACGCCGGCCGGTCTCGATGGGGTCCGCCACGCGCGTCCAGGACGGTCGGTTCGCTCCGATCACGACGCCGAAGATCGCGACGCGGACGGGGCGTCCAGCCACGGGGACGTTCACGATCGTATGCGGCACCACCTTCGCGAACGGCCGCCCCGTGCTGTCAGTGACATTCGCCGCGAGCAACGTGAAGCGGCTCTCGCTCACGCGGGCGAGAAAGGCGTCGCGGCCCAGATCGAACTCGTGGTTGCCGAGGACGGCCACGTCGAGTCCGACCGCGTTGAGCACGCTCACCATCTGCCGGCCGTTCAGCCGTTGGCCCCCCACTCGCGCGGTGCCGAGCGCCGATGGCGAGATGAAGTCGCCGCCAAGGGTCGTGATGAGCGACGGGAAGGAGTCGCGGAGCGCGCTCCGGAGCCCAGCGACTCGTGCGAGTCCGCCGCTCTTGCCCCCTTCCACCGGCGTGATCTCGTAGACGTCGTTGAAGTGAAGGATGTGGACCGCGTCGGCGGCGCTGGTCGTGACGGGCGTCGCGGGAGTGCGCGGTGGAGTCGGTGCGCACGCGACCGCGAGCGCAACGACGGCACCGGTTGCCAAGCGATTGAACGACGATGACCGCAAGTATTGCCTCGGGTTTGTAATGCACGGGTTCTACGTCATCGCCGCCGTGCGGGCAAGCGCGTTGACGAAACCGGGTGCGTCCCATAGACTCCACGCCAAGGGAGTCGCGTCCCGATGGGTTCGCCGGAAGATCGGCGGCACCCTCGGTGACGCGACTTTCGTGCATCCGTACCCGTTCAGCCGCCGCGAAATGCTGCTCACCATCACGACGACACACGAACCCGCGACCGACCTCGGTTTCCTTCTGGCGAAGCATCCCGGACGCGTACAGTCGTTCGAGCAGTCGTTCGGGAAGGCGCACGTGTTCTATCCGGAGGCGTCGCCGCAGCGCACGACGGTCACGCTACTGCTGGACGTCGACCCGGTCGCGCTCGTGCGAACGCGACGCGGGCCGGCCGGGGAAGGCGGAGCGCTCGAGCAGTACGTCAACGATCGCCCGTACGTCGGCTCGTCGTTCCTGAGCGTCGCCATCGCGGATGTCTTTCGATCGGCACTCCAGGGGAAGAGTCGTGAACGGCCGGAGCTTGCCGAGAGGCCCATTCCGCTCGTGGCGCGGCTTCCTGTCCTGCCGTGCCGCGGTGGCGAGGCGTTCCTTCGCTCGCTCTTCGCGCCACTCGGCTACGAGGTCGAGGCGTCGGCGCTTCCGCTCGCGCTGCCCCACGGTGCGCTGCCTAACGCCGATGAGGAGCGCAGCCCGTACTTCGGCGTGACGCTGCGGGCGACGACGACCGTGCAGGCGCTGCTCTCACACATCTACGTCCTCGTTCCCGTGCTCGACGACCAGAAGCACTACTGGGTGAGCCAGGACGAGGTGGATAAGTTGCTGCGCGCGGGTGAAGGGTGGCTCGCGACGCACCCCGAGCGCGAGACGATCGCGCGGCGCTATCTCAGGCGCCGAACGAACCTCGTGCGCGACGCGATTGCCCGACTCACGTCGGAGGATGACCCGGCCGCCGACGAGGTCGAGCCGAAGGCCGACGCCGAAGAGGCCGCGGTGGAGCGGGCCGTGTCGCTCAACGAGCAGCGGCTCGCGACGGTCCTCGCCGCACTTCGCGGTTCCGGCGCGCGCCGGGTCGTGGACCTGGGCTGCGGCGAGGGACGCTTGCTGCGCGTGTTGCTGGACGACCGGCAGTTCGACGAGATCGTCGGCATGGACGTGTCGTACCGGGCGCTCGAGATCGCATCGAACCGCCTGCGTCTCGACCGCATGCCCGAGCGTCAGCGCGAGCGGATCCGCCTGTTGCACGGCTCGCTCATGTACCGGGACTCGCGGCTCACCGGCTTCGACGCGGCGGCCGTCGTCGAGGTGGTCGAGCACCTCGATCCGCCGCGCCTTGCGGCGTTCGAGCGGGTGCTGTTCGAGTTCGCGCGGCCCGGCACGGTCGTGCTCACGACACCGAACGCGGAGTACAACATCCGGTGGCCCTCGCTGCCGGCCGGTCGGTTCCGGCATCGTGATCACCGGTTCGAGTGGACTCGGCCGGAGTTCGCGGCGTGGGCGGACGCGGTTGCTGCCCGGTTCGGGTATCGGACGCGGTTCGTGCCAGTGGGGCCGGAGGATCTGGAGGTCGGTCCGCCGACCCAGATGTGCGTGTTCACTCGGCGCGATGAGAGTGCGCCACCTGGTGTCGACGAGCAGTGCGCCGCCGCGAGCCCGCCGGTGGAGGTGGCCGAATGAAGCTGTCGATCCCCGAGCTCTCGCTCGTCGTGCTCATCGGCACGTCGGGGAGCGGCAAGTCCACGTTCGCGCGGCGGCACTTCAAGCCGACAGAAGTGCTGTCCTCGGATTACTTCCGCGGCCTCGTGTCGGACGACGAGAACGATCAGACGGTGTCCACGCCAGCGTTCGAAGCACTGCACTTCGTCGCGGCGAAGCGGCTGCAGCTCGGCCGCCTCGTCGTGATCGATGCAACGAACGTGCAGGAGGCCGCCCGCAAGCC
>DASURJ010000690.1:0-2171 GCA_036280115.1 Gemmatimonadaceae bacterium | reverse complement strand
ACGCGAGGACGCCTAACAACGACGATGGTACGACGACCGTCACCACGTCCCCCGTGCCGGCGACGCTCTGTGAATGATGGATCGCGGCCTCGCGACGAGTCGCCGCGCCGATCGCTGCCGGATTCCACCACACGGCTTCGCTGCCGGATCGATCCGCGACCACGGCCTGACCCAGCCCGACCGACCGTGCGCCGACCGGCAGCAACAGAAATAGCGCGCCCTCTTCGGCGAGCCCGGCTTGCGCGCGCGCAGGGTTCGTGAACCCTGCGCCCGCAGCGAGCCCCGCGGCAAACAGAACCGCCCTAGAGCGGCGTCGCCTCATCCGCGAGCATGATGGGGATGTCGTCTCGTACTGGATAGCGAAGGCGGCACGCGTGGCACACGAGCGTCGATTCTTCCACCCGGTACTCGAGCGCTCCTTTGCACTTCGGGCAAACGAGAATCGCGAGCAGCTGGGGAGATAAAGTCATCGTGCCGGCTCCTGAGGCATCCGGTATCCGAATCGCTCGAGAGCGCGCACGTCGCGACGCCAGTTTGCCAGAACCTTCACCCACAGGTCCAGGTAGACGGCACCGCCGACGAGTCGCTCGATCTTGACGCGGGCCGCCCGTCCGATCTCGCGGATCCGAGCGCCTCGCTCCCCGATCAGGATCCGCTTCTGGCTATCGCGTTCGACGTAGATCGTCGCCCGAATGTACACCGGCGAGCGGTCTTCGCGGAACTCCTCGATGGAGCAGGCGACGCTATACGGCACCTCTTCGTCGAGCTGTTCCAGGGCGGTCTCGCGTACCAGCTCGGCGGCGAAGAACCGGAGGGATTGCGTGCTGATGTCGTCTTCGGGATAGAGGAACGGGCTTTCCGGAAGTGCTCGCGCGATGGCATCGAGCAGTCGGTCCACACCGTCCCCGGTTTGGGCCGCAATGAGAATCGCATCCGGATACTCGGCGGCGAGCGCTTCGCGCTGCGGAGTGCTCAACAGGTCGGTCTTGTTCAGCACGAGGAGCACTGGTGCGGTGGGCGATGTCGGGAGGCCGGCTGCCTCTTGGAGCGCTGGTGGCGGGGCAAGGGTCGCGTCCACCAGGTAGACGATGACGTCGGCGTCTTCGAGCGCCCGGAGCGCGGTGGACCGCATGACGTGCTGCAAGGCGTACTTCGGCTCGAGCAACCCGGGTGTGTCAAGCAGGACCATCTGCGTATCGTCGGTGGTCCGGATGCCGACGATTCGGTCTCGTGTGGATTGTGGCTTTGGACTGATGATGCTCAGCTTCTCACCGACGACGCGGTTGAGCAGCGTGGATTTCCCCACGTTGGGCTGTCCGACGACGGTGACGATCCCGGCACGCATCCCGGAAAGATATAGAGGTGCGTCGTACGCAGGCGGTAGTCGCAGAAGGGGATGCACAACGCCCCTGCTGAGGACCTCTCAGCAGGGGCGTTGCCCTTCAGGTGCCGGCGACGGCCTACTCTCCCGCGACCTCTCGGTCGGAGTACCATCGGCGCTGTAGGGCTTAACGACCGTGTTCGGGATGGGAACGGGTGTGGCCCCTACGCTCTAGTCGCCAGCGAAATTGGAGATCGGGCGCGGCACTGGTGTTCGATGTGCGACGCCGTGATCGAGATGGATGGTGCAGTGAGACAGCGGAGTGAAAGCAGTGATCGCGGGTGATCGAGTCCGTTGAAACAAATAGATCGTGCAGTGCTCTGCTCGGAATCAATCGATCGAGCGAGCTCGATCGACATGCGAGTAGTCAAGCCGCACGGGCGATTAGGACCGCTGCGCTCGGAGGTGGTTGCCCACCGTCCACGGGCGGCCTATCGACGTCGTCGTCTCCGACGGCCCTTCAGGGAGCTCGAAGCTCCGGGAGGGTTCATCTCGGGGGGCGCTTCCCACTTAGATGCGTTCAGCGGTTATCGCCGCCGGCCGTCGCTACCCGGCGCTGCACCTGGCGGTGCAACCGGGACACGAGCGGGCCGTCCGGCCCGGTCCTCTCGTACTAGGGCCCGCACCCCTCAACCCTCCGACGCCCACGGCGGATACAGACCGAACTGTCTCACGACGTTCTGAACCCAGCTCATGTACCACTTTAACCGGCGAACAGCCGGACCCTTGGGACCTTCTCCAGCCCCAGGATGTGATAAGCCGACATCGAGGTGCCAAACCGCATCGTCGA
>DASURJ010000689.1:0-7616 GCA_036280115.1 Gemmatimonadaceae bacterium | reverse complement strand
GACTTACCGGCGACGCAACCGGCGAACCGCGTCCCGCAGCTCCGCCGCGCGCGACGCAGCCATCTCATTGAAGCACTTCGCGTGCGCCGGCGCCCAGAACGGGCCCTCAGCCGGCGCCGGCTGGTGCCGACACTCCGCGTTGCGCACCGACAGCCACGCGCGATGCTCGACACGAATGCGATCCACCGCTTTCGGGTCGGCGGCCCCGACCGGCACGTCCGCGATGCGCCGCAACTCGCTCACGAGTGCCTGGAACGCCCGGTGCATCGCGGCATCGCCGGAGGCGATGTACGCGTCCAGGCAGGCGCGCTGATCGGCGTTCGCCGCGAGACGGCATCGCGGCGATGGCAGCACACCGCTCGGAGCACCCGCGCGATCTTCGGCCGCCATCGACGACGTACGCGGGACGGTCGGCGGCCGGAACGGATCCTCCAGCTCGGTGACCTCCGACGCCCCTGTCGAGTCGACACGGGCGCTGTCACTCCTCGCCAGGTCCCGAGCGCTCGCCAACATCGCGGACGCGCCAGGCATCGAGCTCGCGGTGTCCTGGGCGCGCCTACGCGTACTTCCTGCCGACGACCCGGCAGTCGCCGAAGCGGTACGCCTGCGCGACGGGCTGCGTGACGTCCCGCTCTGTTCCGGCCTCGCCGTCGCTCCCGCCGAATCGGTGGGCGGCGCGACAACCGTGTCCTCGAGGGAGGGAATCACTGGGGGAACCGAGCCCAGAACGACCGGACGCACTGGACGCGACGCGTCGAGCGGTTGTGGCGCGCGCGCGGTATCGATCGCGACGCTCCCGCCGCTCGCACGCATCTCGGCGTCTCGTCGCCGATCGCTCGCGCTGCCGCCGAGCACCACGTACAACGACACGCCGGCAATCGCGAGTGGGCCGAGGAGCGCGAGGCTCCTGAACATCCGCGTACGCGGCGCGGTGACCTCGAAGGCCGTATCGGCATTCGGCCCGAATGTGGGATATCGGAAGTCCGCGCTCTCGAACGGGTTGTGGCCCTCGGCGGTGTCGGTGAGCGGCATGGGCGCGCTCACGGCGGCCGCGGACGCCAGGGCGACTTCGGGCTCGGGGGCCCGAGCCGGTGGCGGCGAGACCTCGACCGCTTCGGCCACCGCAGGCTCTGGCTCGTTCGCCTCGAGGGGCAACGCCGGTGTAGCTCGGCGGAACACGATTGTCGGCGCATTGTCAGCGCGGACGGCGCCGGACGGGTATTCCTGGGCCAGGACCGGCGGCGGGTTGTACGTGAGCCGGTCGATGAACTCCTCGGCGCTCTGCCATCGCTTGGCCGGGTTCTTCATCAGGGCGCCTTCGATGGCGAACAGCAGGTTGGCCGGGACGCGCGGCCTGAGCGACGTGATCCGCGGCAGGTCCTCGTGTTTCTGCTTGTAGATGACGCCGTAGAGGCTCTCCCCGGCCCACGGCCGTCGCCCGGTGAGCAGCTCCCACCCCAACACGCCGAGGCTGTAGATGTCGCTGCGACCGTCCACCTGCTCGCCGTCGATCTGCTCGGGGGACATGTATTGCGGCGTGCCGAGCGCCGCGCCGAGCAGGGTGATGCCGGCGTCGCCGTCGATGCGGCGCGCGATCCCGAAGTCCGACAGCAGGGCGCGTCCGCGGTGCGACTCGAGGAAGACGTTCTCGGGCTTCACGTCGCGATGCACGATGCCGCGCGTGTGCGCATACGCGAGCGCGCTCGCGACGTCGTGCAGCACGCTCTCGGCGAACTCGGCGCCGAACGCACCGTGCTCGCGCAGGCGGTCTCGCGCGGTACCGCCGGGGATGTGCTCCATGATGATCGCGATCGCGCGGTCGTCGATCTGCTCGATGGCCTCGGTCCGGACGATGTTCGGGTGATCGAGATCGGCGACGGTCATCGCCTCGCGGGCGAATCGCCGCAGGGCGTCAGGATCGTCGAGGTATCGGGCGCGGATCGCCTTGATGGCGACGAGCCGTCCGGTCCGCCGGGTGCGCGCGAGATACACGGCAGCCATACCGCCCTGCCCGAGCTCTCGGATGAGCTCGTACTCGCCTTCGAGCGCGCGTAGATCGGACGGGAAATCGGCTTCGGTCGGCATCGGACTGTTGGAGTTCTACCGGAAGATGCGTGATGTATGCCGAAAACGCGAAGCGAGGCGCGCATCACGACAGCCCGGTACGTCGCTTCGCTCGACTGGTCGGTTCCGCGTCCATCGGGTCATCCGGCCAGTAGTGCTTCGGGTACCGGCCGCGCAGCTCCTTTCTCACGTCGAAGTAGGACGACCGCCAAAACCCCGCCAGGTCACGGGTAACCTGCACGGGGCGCCGGGCCGGCGATAGAAGGTGAACCGTAAGGGGCACGACGCCTCGCGCAACGCGCGGTGTGTCCGCCAGACCGAACATTTCCTGGAGACGCACAGAGAGCACGGGCGCGGCGGGGTCGCTGTAGTCGATGGGAATGCGACTGCCGCTTGGCACAACCACATGCGTCGGGGCGAGCTCATCGACAGCATTGCGGCGATCCCATGGGAGCCCATTCAACAGGGCGGACGCGAGGTCCACCCGCGCGACGTCGGCGAGGGACCGGGCACCCGACAGGTGGGGACCGAGCCACACCTCCAGCGTGTTGCCAAGTACGGCGTCCGAGACATCAGGCCATGACGATGGGTCCAGATGGTGAAGGAACGCGATCCGCTGCCGGAGCGACCGGGCGCGCTCGTTCCACGGCAACGCGTCGATGCCTTCCCTCGCCAACCCTTCCAGCAGCACGTTGGTCACCCGCGACGCATCCGGCGCGTGAAGCGGCCGCTCAGCAAGCACGATCGCGCCGAGGCGTTCGACCTCACGCGCCGCGACGGCGCGCTCGCGTGCATCCCACTCGATGAGCTGCTCGGTGATGATCTGCTCGCCGAAGTGGGCTTCGATCGCCTCGAGCGTGATGGACGCGGCGAGAAAGATCCGGCTCTCGGGGCGGCGGCCGTCTAGCTCCGCCGGCACGATGTAGGGCGAGTCCGAGAGTGACTGCACGTCGGCGAGCGCGGCCCCGTTTCCATTCCGGAGCAGAAAACGGCCGGATCGCGGGGCTCGGAGTTGCGCGATCCGGTCGGGGTACGCGAACGCGAGTAGCACGCCGGCATCGGCCGCTGGTCGTTCGCGCGGGGCGGCCGAACGGGCCCTGCTCTCGCTGGCGATTCCGAGCCGCTGCATGCGCTCCGACTCGCGACGGATTCTGCCGACCGTCTCCCAGTCCACGCGCTGGTCGGTCACCGTTGCGCGCGAGCGTCCACGGATGAGTGCCAGGCGCGTTTCCACGTCCGCATCGCTGGGCGACCCGACGTCGCTTCGGACCGGATCGCGCTCACTCGCGAGGGCCGCGAGATCGCATGCGAGGGGCATGACCCCGAGTCGCGCGCCCTCGAGCACCATGTGCGCGAGCCGCGGATGGAGCGGCAGCTCGAGCATACGGCGACCGTGCGGGGAAATGCGGTCATCGGTCCGCGCGTTGCCGCTGGTGTTCTCGAACGCGCCCAGCTCGGCCAGGAGCTCGCGCGCCTGCGCGTAGGCGGCTGGCGGTGGGGGGTCGAGCCAGCGTAGCGACGCCGGGTCTGTGATACCGGCCGCGGATAGCTCGAGCGCCACCGGCGCCAGGTCGGCCTCGAGGATCGCGGGCGTGGAATGGTCGAGCAGGGAGTGTTGCTCGTGCTCGGGCCATAACCGGTAGCAGACGCCGGGAGCGACGCGGCCTGCTCGTCCACGGCGCTGGTCCGCGGAGGCACGGGACACCCGGACCGTCTCGAGCCGGGTCATGCCCGTTCGCGGCGAGAACCTCGGAACGCGAGCGAGCCCCGCGTCGATCACGACGCGCACGCCTTCGATCGTGAGGCTCGTTTCGGCGATGGACGTCGCCAGCACGATCTTCCGCTCGCCGGGCGCGCTCGGCAGGATGGCCTGGTCCTGTGCCTCGGCGGACAGCGTCCCGTGAAGCGGGAAGACGTGAGTTCGTGGCGGCAGCGTGGCGGCGACGAGTCGCTCGTGCGTGCGCCGGATCTCCGCTGCCCCGGGGAGGAACACGAGGACGTCGCCGGTGTCGTCCCGCAGCGAACGCCTAACGATGGCCGTGACGGCGTCCTCGATGCGCGCGTCGGGTCTGCGCTCGACGTAGCGGGTATCCACGGGGAACGTACGTCCCTCGCTCGTGATCACCGGCGCGTCGCCAAGCAGTCGGGCGACGCGCGCGCCGTCGAGCGTCGCGGACATGACGAGCAGGCGAAGGTCCGGACGAAGGACGTCGCGCGCCTCGAGCGTGAGGGCGAGCGCGAGGTCGGCGTCGAGGCTGCGCTCGTGGTACTCGTCGAAGATCAGGAGCCCGACCCCGTCGAGCGAGGGGTCCGACTGTACCATTCGAGTGAGGATGCCCTCGGTGACGACCTCGATCCGCGTTCGTGCGCTGACGCGAGTCTCACCGCGCACCCGGAACCCGACGGTTGCCCCGACCGATTCCCCGAGCAGGTGCGCGATTCGTCGCGCGGCTGCTCGGGTCGCGAGGCGTCGCGGCTCGAGCATGACGATGCGCTGCCCGTCGAGCCACGCCTCTCCGAGCAGGGCGGGCGGCACGCCGGTCGTCTTCCCCGCCCCCGGAGCCGCCTGCAACACGGCGGCGCCGTGCGTACCTAACGCGGCCTTGACCTCGGGAATTACCGCCTCGATCGGGAGCATGACTGCAAAGTACTACGCTGGTTGCTGTTAGCTGGAACTGGTTGACGCGAACCGCGTCCAACTGCGCTGCAGGGTGAAAAAGCGAGAACCCCCGGGAGGCCACCCGATCGCAAGGGGGCTTCCCGAGGGTTCTTGCTTTGCTGATAGCTGATAGCCGCTCTATTCGGGCTGATGTTGCTCGGCCTTGATGACCGGCTTGAAGAGCAGCCCGTTCTGCTCGATCGTGGCGCCCAACATGACGAAGCTCTTCGACACGTCGAACGTCACGAGCACCGAGGTCTCCTCACCGTCTTCCACGTCGATCGAGCCGCCCGTGAGGTTGATCTTGATGCCGGTCATCGCGGCGCTCGGGAACTTGAGCCCCGTGATCGACTCACCACCGATGACTGTCGAGGCCTCGTCATTCAGGGTGATGCTCGACTTCGCCGGGTCGATGATCAGGCGGAACCCGTTGTAGCCACCCGCCGCGACCTCGGCCTCGCCGAGGAACGCGGTCGACCCATCCGAGATCGTCATGAGGTCGATCACCGCGTTGGGCTCCGCGAGTGTCACCCACCCGCCCTGCGCCGCCTCCGATTCCTCGGTGTTTTCCGCCGCCTCTTCCTCGGTCGGCTCGGCGCGGCGCGCGTCGATGCGAACGACAAAAAGGTCCACGCTCTTCACGGACTCGGGAGGTAACGGTACCTCGCCCTCGACGCTCGCGGCCACGAACGCCGCGACGGAGCTGTTCGTGAGCCGGACTCCGACTGTTCCAGTCCCGGATCCGGTCGAGTCGCTACATGCCGCGGCGCCCAGAAGCGTCGAAGCAGTGAAAAGCATTGTCGCAAGGCGATGTGTATTCGTCATGTAGAGTTTCCCGGTGAACGAGTGACTATCAGTGGCTCACGACGAACGGCGATCGACCTTGGCTATCGACCGGCGTGCCGCCGCGTCACGAACCAGACGCCGCTAACATGCCAGCCAACACGTGCCGCCCGCCGTGATACCCTGCCGGTGGGCCCATGTGATTCGTCTCACGTTTCCCGCCGATCGGGCACTTCGTCCTCCCTGTGCCTCCCCACTCCGGCGACATGAGATCGAACCACCGATCCGACGTAACGCGCCACAGCTCGCGCACCCCATCCCCGCTCATCCTTCTCGGCGCGCTGGCGATCGGCCTCGGGTGCGCTGGTTCAACCGATGACGGCGGCCCGATTCGCATCGGCATCGCGGCCGACCTCAAACGCCCCAACATGCAGAGCGTGTTCCGCGGCGTAGAGCTCGCCGTCGAGCAGCTCAATGCCGAAGCGTCCGGTCGCACGTTCGAGATCGGGAAGCCGCCGTCCGAGGCGACCGGCGCCGTGGAGATCGCCGCCGCGCTCCGCGACGACCCGCGCGTGGTCGCCGTTGTCGGGCCGGCGGACAGCCGCAGCAGCCGCGAGGCGGCCCCGATCTTTTCCGATGATGACGGCGGCGGCCAGCGCGCCCTCGCGGCCGTGTCACCGACGTCCACGAGCATCGCGCTCACCGGGATCAGCCCCTGGATGTTCCGCGTCTGCCCGAGCGACGCCGCCTCGAGCCGCGCCGCCGCTCGCTACGTCCTCGACTCGTTAGGGTTCCGCCGCGCGACCATCATGTATCGCAACGACTCGTACGGGCGCGGATGGAGCTCGGCGTTCTCCCAGGCGTTCGCGGCCGGCGGCGGCACGGTCCTCGAGCGCAACCCGCACATTGCGGACATGAACGAGTGGCGCGCGTACGCCGGCGTCGTGAAGCTCACCCGTCCCGAGATCATTCTCTTCCCGGGGTCGCCCGCCGACCTCGCCGGACTCGCCGGCTCACTCCGGGCCATCGGCGCCGAAACCCCGGTGTTGGGCGGCGACGCCATCTCCGAGCTCGAGGCGCGCGCAGCGGAGTTCGCGGGCGTGCGCTATATCGCCTTCTTCCAGGCCTCACGCGTGAGGACGCCCGAGGCGAAAGCATTCGTCTCCGCTTTCACGAAGAAATACGGCGTCGCTCCCGAACAGCGCTCGGCGCTGGCGTACGACGCGACGATGATCATCGCGCGCGCCGCGCTCGAGGTTGGTGCCGACCGCGCTCGCATTCGCGACTTTCTCGCGAGCATCGGCACCTCGCGCCCCGCGATGACCGGCGTCACCGGACCAATCGCCTTCGACGAGCAGAACGATCCGGTCAACAAGCCGGTCGTGATCGCGACGGTCGGCCAATGACCGGGCTCGCGATGCAGGTCCCCACCCGATTCCGCAAGGTCGCCGGCTTCGTTCGCTGGCTGCGTCCGCGCGCCCTCGGCACCATTCGTGGTCGCCTCGCACTCGGCTTCGGCGCGACGATCATTCTCGTTGCCGCCATTGCCCTGCTCGCCATCGGAGCGCTCCGCGCGAGCAACACCGGAAACGCGGAAGCCCTGACCGCCGCCGAACAGGAATTCGAGGGCACCCAACGGGTGATCACCGCGGCGTTACGCGAGGTCGCGTCGGGAGTGCAGTATCTCGAGAGCGGCAGCGTCGAGGATCGAGAGCGCTGGGAGGCCATGGTGACACGCGCCGAGGCCGCGCGCGTCGAAGCCGCCAGAGTCCAGACCCTGACGCCCGAGCAGCGTACGCGCCTCGAAGAGGTGGGCAACCTCCAGAGCGCGGTCGAAGTGTCCATCGCCATCGCCCAAGCGTATCGTCGTATCGGCGAGCCCGGTCGGGCTGCACCACTCGTCAGGCAGGCGTTCAGCGGGGTCGAGCAGATGGACCGAACGCTCGAGCAGTTTCGGACCGCGTCGTCCGTACAGCGCCGGGGCATCGCGGCAGCGCTCGATCAGCGCCTGCACCGCGATGAGTGGCTCGTCATCGTGCTCGGCATCGCGGCCGTGGTCGTCGCCGCCATCTTCGGAATCGGAACCTCGCGCGCGGTGACGCGACCGCTC
>DASURJ010000688.1:0-5191 GCA_036280115.1 Gemmatimonadaceae bacterium | reverse complement strand
GAACTGGCACTGCACGAAGCGAGCTCGCGTGGTACGGGTCGAGGGCGGATCGCGCGGAGCTCGTCAGGCGCGCGCAGTACCTCCCCGCCGCGGCACCGTTCCGGTCCACGTTCATCTACAACAACATCATGTATCTCGCTGCGGGCCAGGTCGTTGGCCGCGTGGCCGACACGTCCTGGGACGAGGTCGTCCGAACGCGGATCTTCACGCCGCTCGGCATGACGTCTACGGGCACGACGGTCAGAGAGCTGTCTCACCAGGCCGACGTCGCCACGCCGCACGCGGCCGTCGCCACGGGGGTGATCACGATCCCATGGCGAAACGCGGACAACATTGGGCCGGCCGGCTCGATCAACTCCAACGTCGTCGACATGGCGCAATGGGTGAGGCTGCAGCTCGGCGCCGGAGCGTATGGCGGACGCCAGCTCGTGAGTCGGCGACTGAGCGACGAGATGCACTCTCCGCAAACGATCATCCCTCTGCAGGGACTGGCGAAACGATTCGAACCGCTGGCGCACCTCGCCGCTTATGGAATGGGCTGGGTGCTGAACGACCACGGCGGAAGACTGGTGGTGAAGCACACCGGCGGCATCGACGGGATGAGCTCTCTCGTTGCCCTCGTTCCCGAAGAGCGGTTCGGGTTCGTGGTCCTCACCAACCTCGATGGAACGTTCCTACCATCGGCGCTCGCTCTCCGGCTCATCGATCTACAACTCGGACGCGCCGCGCGCGACTGGAGTAAGGAACTGCGCAACGTCGTCGACTCGGTCGAATCGGCGATGCGCGACGCCCAGGCAGACGCCGACAGCCGACGTCTGATCGGAACCCGGCCGTCGCTCCCGCTCTCGGCGTACACCGCCACGTATGCGGACAGCGCGTATGGTCAGCTCACCGTTCGGGAGGAAGGCGGGAAGTTGCACTTCGCGTTCGGCCCGAGCTGGCACGGGGAGCTGGAACACTGGCACCTCGACACATTCCGCGCTCGTCTGACGACTCCATCCCTCCCATTCGTTACGCTGCACTTCCGCCTCGATCCGACGGGCGGCGTGAGCGACGTACAAATGGATGCCGCGAGTGGCGGCTCAGCGACGTTCCGTCGGGTGCGCGAGGCTCGCCACGCCATCACCCGTTCGGGTAACTGGAAGAGCCCTCGCCCCGGGCACGCGGTGTCGGGCCCACCGCAATAGCATTGGGCCTAACGACAATCGCTGGCACGGATCGTTGCGGCGCCAGCACACACTTCTCGCGTCATGTTGCCGGGCCGCTGTGCCCGGCACGGAGGACCGATGCGTTCGACACTGAATCGCTTGATGGCGACACGATCCTCGAGCGCCGTGCCCGTCGCGGTCGCGATGCTGGCCATGAGCGCGACTGTGGCCATGCCCGTGACATCCGGCCACGCCCAGGAACAGAGCACTCGACGGACGAACTGGCATGGCGCCGTTGGCGCGGTTGCCGGCTCCCTCGAGAGCTATTACGGCACGGATGCCCGTCGCACGCTCGGCGCCCCGCTCATTGGGATCGCCTACAAGGATCGTCTGCTGTTCGGCACCACGACGAGCGGTGGGCTTGGGGGCGGCCTCGAATTCGTGCTTCGCCGGGGGACCGTTGGCGCGTCGTTAGGCGTCACTGGCGTCGAGCCACGCCCCGAGGAGCGCGCGGACGGCCTCGCGGGGATGGACGATCGGTCGGGTGCGCTGTTCGGCACAGTGGGGCTCGTCGTGCGCGGCGGACCAGCGGAAGCGACCGCGACAACGGCCGTCGGGCTCCGCCAGGACGCGGGGGTCGCGCAGACGCTCGGGCTCGAGGTCGGGAAACCGATCCTTCCACGCCTCACCGCAAGCATCGGCGGTGTCGTCACATTCGCCGACCGCAAGAACATCATGTTCGATTTTGGAGTCACCGAAGAGCAGGCAGCGCGGCGCCGCGAGCTGATTGCCGGGGGTGATGGACGGCTCCGGGCGAGCGACACCACGGCGTATAGCCCGAAGGCCGGCGTGAAAGAGGTGCGCGGGACCCTGCAGATGACGTACGCGCTTCACGGATCGTGGCAGGCCATCGCGTTCGTCTCGGTGGGGCAGCTACCCGACCGGGTGTCGGAGAGCCCGTTGGCCCGGAAGCGGCGGGCGGTGGCCACGGCGGTTGGCATGACGTACGGATTCTAATCGACACACCACGTGACGAACGGCCCTGGGAACCTGAGGGCGGGGCGGGACAGCGTGCGAGACGCGGGGTAACTTCCCGCGCATGTCCCGCCCTCTACGCGCACGCCTCCACGACATCATCTTCCAGCACGACGACCCCACGGAGCGGGCGTTCGACGTCGCGGTCCTGATCGCGATCCTGGCGAGCGTGCTCGTGGTCATGCTCGACAGCGTCGTCTCGGTGAGCGCGCGGTATGGCGACGCACTCCGCATCGCCGAGTGGGTGTTCACGGTGCTGTTCACGATCGAGTACATCCTGCGGCTGTGGACGGCGCGACATCCCGCGCGGTACGCGCGCAGCTTCTACGGCGTCGTCGACCTCCTCGCGGTGCTCCCGACGTACCTCGCGATCTTCTTTCCGGCCGGGCGATTCCTCATCGCGGTCCGGGTACTGCGCGTCCTGCGGATCTTCCGGATCCTCAAGCTCGCCCGGTACGTGAGCGAGGCTGCCGTGTTAGGCACGGCGCTTCGCGCGAGCCGCTTCAAGATCACGGTGTTTCTCTCCACGGTGCTGTCGGTCGTCGTGGTCGTGGGCTCGCTCATGTACCTCATCGAAGGGCCCGCGGCCGGGTTCACGAGCATCCCGCAGAGCATCTACTGGGCGATCGTCACGATCACGACGGTGGGCTACGGCGACATGGCGCCGGCGACGCCGCCAGGAAAGCTGCTCGCCTCGGTGCTGATGGTGCTGGGCTACGGGATCATCGCGGTTCCGACAGGGATCGTGACGCTGGAGCTCGACCGTGCCTCACGTCTCCCGGTCGCTCGGCGCTCATGTCCCGGATGCGGCGTGGAGCGGCACGACTCGGACGCGAGGTACTGCCGGTACTGCGGCTCTGAACTCTGAGCGCTCCCACCGGGGAGGGGGATCCAAGTCGTCAGTAACCAGTACGGAGTAGGCAGTCGTTCAGTCGTTCCACTGATCAACTGGCCGACTCATGACTGGCTACTCACTACCTGGATTCATGTAATGCGACCGAAGTCACCCGACGCCTCGGCGCGATAGGCCCGGCCGGGTTCGATTCGTGCAGGATGCATTCTCGGAATGAGGACCCCGCGACTCGAATCGAAGTGGTGGGCGGCGTCCGTAATGGCTGTACTTGCCGTCGGCGCCTGCCGTGACGACGCGCTGGACCCCAGCGGTGAACCGGTTGCGACCGTCGAGGTCGCTCCACCGACTGCGACCGTCGTGGTAGGTGCGACCGTGCCACTCACGGCGACGGCACTCGATGCCGCCGGGAACGTGGTCACCGGGCGGAGGGTGCTCTGGGTGAGCGCGGACCCCAACTTCGCGACGGTCTCCGAGAACGGCATCGTCACGGGCAAGTACGTCGGCACGGTCCCCATCGCCGCGAGCGTCGAGGGCAAGACGGCGACGGCCGAGGTCGTCGTGCTTCCAGTGCCGGTGGCCTCGGTCCGCATCACGCCGTCGAGTCGAGACATCGTCGTTGGCGGGACCGTGCGGCTCACCGCCGAGGCGCTCGACGGACACGGTGCCGTGCTCGCGGGGCGTCCCGTCGCGTGGACGACGAGTCGGCCTAACGTTGCCACCGTGAGCGGCGATGGCCTCGTGACTGGAGTCTCGCCCGGCGGCGTCGCGATCACGGCGACCATCGAAGGGAAGAGCGGCGTCGCGGCCATCAACGTGACGCCGGCTCCAGTCGCCAGCGTGGCGGTGAGCCCGAGCTCGGCGACGCTCGTCGTCGGAGAGACGACCGGGTTCGAGGCGCAGCCGCGCAGCGCGTCCGGCCAGCCGCTCAACGGGCGCGCGGTCTCGTGGGCATCGAATCGGCCGCAGGTGGCGAGCGTCAACGCGACGGGGATCGTGTTCGCGGTGGCGCCGGGCACGGCGACGATCATCGCGTCGAGCGAGGGAAAGAGCGGAAGCGCGACGGTCACGGTCGTCGCGCCGTCGGTTCAACGCGTTGAAGTCACCCCCGCGGACGCCACCGTCGATGAGGGCGAGTCATTCCGTCTGACGGCGACGGTATACGACTCGCGCGGCAACGTCGTGATCGGCCGGGCCGTGCAGTGGACGAGCGACAACACGCGCGTCGCGACGGTGGATGAGACGGGCCGCGTACGCGGTCACCGGCAGGGGACTGCCACGATCACGGCGACGGTCGACGGAAAGTCGGGCTCGGCGCGGGTGCGGGTGCGGGACGACTGACTCCGACTGACTCCGACTGACTCCAGGGCTGTGCCGTTAGGCGTCGTTTCGGTAGTCCCACTGGACGAGCGCGAAGTCGAGCGGCCCCATGACCTGCTCGCGGAGTGAGAGCGCCGCGCGCACCCACGCTTCCTGCGCGGGCTTGAGCTTCTCCTTGACCTTGGCCGACTGTCGCTTCGCCTCGAAGAACGCGTAACTGTCCCCGCGCCACGCGAACACGCTCCAGCATCCGCCGTACCGATTACCCGAGCGATCGGCGATGGCGTAGAGCGTCGCGCGCGCGCCGTCGTGCTGTATGGGGCGGCTCCGCTGCTCCTGTCGTGAGACCTCGCGCCACTCGGTGATGTACTTCGTGATCTCGCCGCTCGTGTTGGCGTGGATCCAGCGCCCTTCCCATCCGTCGCGCTCGAGGAGGCGCAGGATCGCGAGCTCGGGGAAGAGGTGCTCGCCGTCCAGCTCGATCATGGCGGCGCCTTTCTTCCCGAGGTCGTCGGTGAACGCTGCGCCCTGCCATTGCGAAAATCGCACGAAGACACTCGGCACCGAGTCCACGCGCTCGCCGGTGGGACGAAGGAAGGGGCGCGCGAGCTCCACGACGAGATCGTCGCGTTCGACGTGCGGGGAGAGGGCCTGGTACCAGGGTGCTTGGGTGACGATCATGGGCGGAAACTCATGCTCGGACGGTGGCCGCGGACCATGCGGTATCGCGGCACGGCGAGCAACAGGAGGATGCGGGACGATAGAGCACAAACCATACGTTGGCCAGGGATGCCGAGAATCCACGACGTCCCGGGTCCTTACCGGTTCTTTTTCTCTA
>DASURJ010000687.1:0-4978 GCA_036280115.1 Gemmatimonadaceae bacterium | reverse complement strand
AGCCGGACGGTCTTGCTCGTCTCACCGACCACGATCTCGATCGCGCCGTGCTGCACGATCGGAACCTCGTACTGGCTGATCTGGTAGCCCTTCGGTAGATCCGGGTAGAAGTAGTTCTTGCGCGCGAAGACCGACGCCTCGCGCACATGGGCACCGAGCGCGAGGGCGGCACGCGTGGCCAGCTCGACGGCCGCCTCGTTCAACACCGGGAGACTTCCGGGGAGCGCGAGGCATACGGGGCAGGTGTTGCGGTTCGGCGGCGCGCCGAACTCCGCAGAGCAGTTGCAGAAGAGCTTCGTCCGCGTGCGCAACTGGACGTGGACCTCGAGCCCGACGACCATCTCGTACTTCGGGTGTGTCGTCGATAGGGCAGGCGCCGTCATTGGTGCGCGCCCTCGCCTAACGCGCGCTCGAGCGCGTACGCGGCGCGGAACAGCGAAACCTCGCCGAAGTGCGTGGCCATGAGCTGGCCACCCACCGGGAGTCCGTCGATGCGGCCAATGGGGAGCGACAGCGCCGGAATGCCGGCGAGGTTCGCGGTCGCCGTGAAGATGTCGCTCAGGTACATCTCGTACGGGTCGGACTTCGTGCCGAGCGGGAATGCGACGGTGGGGGCCGTGGGCGTGAAGAGGAGATCGACGCCGCTGTCGAAGACGCGGCGGAATTCGTCCGCGATGAGCGCGCGTACTTCCTGTGCCTTCCTGTAATAGGCGTCGTAGTAACCGGCCGAGAGTACGTACGTCCCGAGGAGGATTCGACGCGTGACTTCGGGACCGAACCCGCCCGAACGCGTCCGCTCGTACATCTCGCGCAATCCAGACGCCGCGGCGCGGTTGCCGTAGCGCACGCCGTCGAACCGCGCGAGGTTCGACGACGCTTCGGCAGGTGCGATGATGTAGTACACCGGGATCGCGAGGTCGGTGTGCGGGAGCGACACGTCGCGAACGGTGGCGCCCAGCTGTCGAAACGTCTCGAGGGCAGCGTCGCAGCGGTCGCGGATGCGCGAGTCGAGCGATTCCGGGAAATACTCTTTGGGCCGACCGATCACGATGCCGGCCAGCCCGCTGGTCGCCGTGGCCTGGTAGTCGTCCACGGGGAGGTCGGCGCTCGTCGAGTCGTATCGATCGCGACCGGCAATGGACGCGAGCGTCACCGCGGCGTCGTCGACCGTCTTGCCGAAGACGCCGACCTGATCCAGCGAGGAGGCGAACGCGACGAGCCCGTAGCGACTCACGCGACCGTAGGTGGGTTTTACGCCGACGATGCCGCAGAACGCGGCCGGCTGCCGTACGGAGCCGCCGGTCTCCGACCCGAGCGCTGCCCGGACGATCCCCGCCGCAACGCATGCGGCAGACCCGCCCGAGGATCCGCCAGGGACGCGCGTCGCGTCGAGTGGGTTTCGCGTGGGGCCGAACGCGGAGTTCTCCGTGGAGGACCCCATCGCGAACTCGTCCATGTTCGTCTTCCCGATCACGATCGCGCCGGCGTTGCGCAGCCGCGTCACGGCCGTGGCCTCGTACGGGCTCACGTAGCCCTCGAGTATCCGAGAGCCGCAGCTGGTGGGCATGGTGAGCGTCGCGATGTTGTCTTTTACGACGACCGGCACGCCGGCCAGTGGCCCCGCGCCGTGTCCCTGCTGAAGCCGCGCGGTGAGTTCCTCGGCAGCGCCGATCGCGCCATCGCGGTCGTGGGCGAGCAAGGCGTTCAGGCCATCCGGACCGGCGCGAACCTCGGCCGCGCGCGCGAACGCCGCCCGAACCGTGTCAGCCGCCCTCGCGCTGCCCGACGCGTGGCTCCTCGCGAGGGCGGCAACTCCCTTGTTCGACGACATCACGATGACTCGCCGCTCTGATCCTCGTGCGTCGCCAGCCGCGGAACGAGGAAAAATCCGTCGCGCATGGCCGGCGCGAATGATTCGCGCGGTCTCGCGAGCGGCACCTGGTTCCCGCCGTCAACGCGGAGGGGCGTTCCGGCCGCACCAACCCCGGTGATCGGGCCGACGACCGCGGTGTTCACGCGCGACAGGACCTCCATGTGCGCGAGAATGCCGGAGAGCTCCGCCGCGATGGTCGGAATGCGATCGGGATCGAGACCGAGGCGCGCGAGCATCGCCACGTGACGGACGTCGTCGTCGCTGACGGACATCAGTCCCAGCCCCGCTCGAGGCCGGCGTAAGCCACCACGAGCCGCTTTCGGCCGATGGTCTCGTCGTCGAAGTCGATCGTGACCTTCGTCTCGCGACCGGTCCCTGACAGCTCGGCGATGGTGCCCGTGCCGAAGCGGCCGTGCCGGACGCGCTCGCCCTTCACGAAGCGCGGTGCGTCCTGCGACGCCTCGACCTCGGTGTCGGCGGCGAACGACACGCGTGATCCCGGGCGTCGCGTCGCCGCGGACGGGTGCGGCATCACCGTCCGCCCCGTCGCACGCAGTTTGAGCGTGGACCGCTCCTCGACCATACCGGCCGGCACGTCCCTGAGGAAGCTCGACGGAATCGACGGCATGAGCTCACCATTCCGTCGGCGTGAGCGCGCGTGCGTGAGGTAGAGCTTCTCCTCGGCGCGCGTGATGCCGACGTAGAACAAGCGCCGCTCCTCCTCGAGCATGGCCGGGTCGTCGAACGCGCGACTCAGTGGAAACAGGCCATCCTCGAGCCCGGCGATGAAGACCACGGGGAATTCGAGGCCTTTGGCGTTATGCATCGTCATCATCGTCACGGCGTCCGCCGTCGGGTCGAGGGCGTCGGCTCCGGTGATGAGCGTCGCTCGCTGGAGGAAATGGTCGAGCGGCGTGAGCCCGACCTCCCCGCCCTCCTCCACGACCACCTCGGCGGCCCCCGCGACGAGCTCGCGGACGTTGTCCATGCGGTCCTGCGCGTCGGGCTCCGTGCGGAGATGGTCCCCGTAACGAATGGCATCGATGAGGTCGCGCAGGAGCTCGTCCACGGCCGACTCCCGCGCCGCGTCGCGGAGGCGTGCGATGAGACCCGCGAAGTCCGCGAGCGTCTGGCGTGCCGCGGGACGGAGCACCGTTACCAGGTCGGGACGGACGGACGCGCCGAGCAGCGACACCCCGTGGGCACGGGCGGCGGAGGCAAGCGAGTCGACGCTCGTGTCCCCAATGCCACGCTTCGGGACCGCGATCGCGCGGCGGAACGCCTCGTCGTCATTCGGGTTCGCGACGAGCTTGAGGTACGCCATGAGGTCGCGAATCTCGCGGCGGTCGTAGAAGCGGACCGCACCAACAAGGCGGTAGGCGAAGCCGCGCCGTCGCATCGCCTCTTCGAGCACGCGGCTTTGCGCGTTCGTGCGGTAGAGGATCGCGAAGTCACGCAGTGTGAGCCCCGCGCCGAGGGACTGGCCGGTCGCCCGGCCACCAGGGGAGCCGCGCCGAGCGGCGATTTCCTCGACGATGTAGTCGGCCTCGTCGCGGTCGTCGAGCGCGCCGACGACCGTCACACGCTCGCCACCCGAGCGCGTGGAACGCAATGTCTTGCCGCGTCGCTCGGTGTTCGCGCTGATGGCGACGTTCGCGAACTCCAGAATCTGCGGCGTGGAACGATAGTTCTCCTCGAGTCGAACGATCGTGGCGTGGGGGAAGTCCTTCTCGAAGTCGAGGATGTTCCTGATGTCCGCGCCACGCCACCCGTAGATCGACTGGTCGTCGTCGCCGACCACCACGACGTTGCCGTGCTCGCCCCCGATGAGGTTGATGAACCGGTACTGCGCGCGGTTCGTATCCTGATACTCGTCTACCAGCACGAACTTCCAGCGGTCGCGGTACTGCTGCCGCACGTGCTCGTGCTGCTCGAGAATCCTCACCGGGAGCACGAGCAGGTCGTCGAACGTGACCGCGTTCGCCTGCCGCAATGTCGATTCCAACTCGCCGTAGACCGGCGCGACGGCCCGGGAGTGTTGGTCGTGCGCGAGGGACTCGTACTCGGTCGCGGTAACGAGCGCGTTCTTCGCGTCGGAGATCGAATCGAGCACCGAGCGGGGCGAGTGATCCTTCGCCGAGATGCGCAGCCGCTCCATGATCCGCTTGATGACGCCGACGGCATCGTCCTCATCGTAGATCGTGAAGCTTGGCGTGCGGCCCACGAGGTGCGCGGTCGTCCGCAGCATCCGCGCACCAACGGAGTGGAAGGTGCCGCACCACATGCCCGCTGGCTCTTCACCGAGCAGCCGGCCGATGCGCTCACGCATCTCGCCCGCTGCCTTGTTCGTGAAGGTGACGGCGAGAATGTGCTTCGGGTCGACGCCGTGATGTTCGACCAGGTGCGCGATACGCGTCGTCAGCACGCGCGTCTTTCCCGACCCCGCGCCAGCGAGCACGAGCATCGGCCCTTCGAAGTGCAACACGGCCTCGCGCTGTGCGGGATTGAGGCGCGCGAGCCAGTCAGCAGACAACGTCGTGGACATCAGTGCAAGATAACGTCGAACGTCGCCCCTCGCGGCGCCGGCACGAGCGCCAGTTCGCCGCCGTGATTCTCCTCGATGATGCGGCGCGCCAGTGAGAGCCCCACGCCCCAACCGTGGTCCTTCGTCGAGAAGCCTGGATCGAAGACGCGTGCGCGCAGCTCGCGCGGTATCCCGGGACCGTCGTCCGCGACGCGGATGCGCACGCCCTCGGGGACACGCGCGGACGTGATGTAGATGCGCCCTCCGCGCCCGGCAAGCGCGTCCACCGCGTTCTTCATGAGCGCCTCGAGCGCCCACTCGAGCAGTACCGCGTCGCCGTGAACGATGAGCGGCTCGTCGCCGCCCGACGCCGCGATCTCGACGGCATGCGCGAGCGTAGGGACACGGGCGCGAAAATACCCGCCGACCTGCTCGACGAGCTCGCGCACGTCCACGGGGTCACGGCGCGGAGGGCGGCCGATGCGCTCGAAGCGGTGCGCCACCCGCTCGAGCCGATCGAGGTCGCCACGCATGTGGCCGATGGCCTTCGCGGTCATCGGATCGCCCTCGTGTTCGCCGAG
>DASURJ010000686.1:0-15082 GCA_036280115.1 Gemmatimonadaceae bacterium | reverse complement strand
CCCCTTCAGTCACGTTCCGGCGAGCGGAGCTTTCAGTCACTCAGGATGATGTCTCTCATCCCCTCATCCCCCTCATCCGTTCTCCCTCTTCTGGATGCCTAACCGGGCTCCAGACCGTCAACGCATCCGGCCGTTTCGGCCCTTCCCGCGTCATCGCCGTTCCGACCGGCAGCGGCGCGACGGGCTCGAAGCGCGGGGGTGTTCTCCGCGGCCCTTCCCGCGTCCGGAGTTGCCGCGTCCTCCGCATTCGCCCGATGGCGCGATGAAACAAAAGGATGCGTTAGGAGTCTGACCCCTAACGCATCCTTGTATTGCTGACAGCTGATGGCTGATGGCTCCCAGCTGCCTGCTAATACCCCGAATTCTGGTCGATACTCGGCGCCACGTCGATCTCGTTCTGCGGGATCGGGAACAGTGTCCGGAACGCCGGGATGTCGAGCACCGACTCCGCCCGGTTCGTCCTCACGAGGTCCGGCCATCGATCGCCCTCGAACGCCAGCTCGCGACGGCGCTCCAGGAGGATCGCGTCGATCACGTCCTGCTGCGACGTCACGTCCGTGCCAAGCTGGTGCGGCGCGACGCCCGCCCGCGCGCGGAGCAAGTTGTAGGTCGTCACGGCGTCCTGGAGCTTGTTCTGCCGAGCCTGCGCTTCCGCTTTGTTCAGCAGCACCTCACCGAGGCGAATGACGTGCAGGTCCTCAGCGCCTTCGG
Organism: Gemmatimonadaceae bacterium; assembly: GCA_036280115.1. Taxonomy (GTDB): domain Bacteria; phylum Gemmatimonadota; class Gemmatimonadetes; order Gemmatimonadales; family Gemmatimonadaceae; genus JAJKIV01. The sequence goes on along the minus strand of DASURJ010000686.1, from coordinate 14,371 downwards.
TCGTCGGGAACTTCGCGCCGTAGCGGCGATTCGACGGGTCGCGCTTGATCGACCACGTGCCTCGCTGGTCGTCTGGCTCGAATGCCGCCGCGAGGTCCGGCGTGGGCGCGAGCTCACGCCGCCCGCCGAACGACTTCGAGATGTAGTAGAACCCGATGTTGTTGAACTCCGTCGCCGTGAACGAGGTGCGCCAGATGTCCTCCGGCGTGCTGTTGCCCGTGGCCTCGAACAGGTCCGCGAACGAACCCGCGAGCTCGTAGCCCTGCGCGAGCGTCGCGTCCGCGGCCGACTCGGCGCCCGACCAATCCTGGCGGTAGAGCAGGACGCGGCTCCGAAGCGCGGACACCGCCCCGATCGACCCGGTGCGCGTGCGCCCCTCGTCCGACATGAGCTGCTCGGCCTGCGTGAGGTCGGCGAGGATCTGCTGATACACCTGGTCGAGCGTCGCGCGAGTGGTGCTCGCGAGCTCGTCGAGGTTGGGCGGTGGCTGCAGACGGATCGGCACCGGCCCCCAGATCCGCACGAGGTTGTGGTAATGCAGCGCGCGAAGCAGGTGAGCCTGGCCGACGATATCGTCTTTCTCTTCCTGCTCCAGATCGTCGACATCGGGGATCAGCGCAATGAGCGTGTTCGCCCGGCCGATGCCATCGTAGATGGCATCCCACATCCCCTCGATCGTCGTGTTGTCCGCCGTCGTGACGTGCAGGTCCACGTCGGCGAACGACGTGAACGTTCCCGTGTGCTCGGCGTTGTCGGTCGGCAGCTCGGTGAAGAACAGGTAATCGCCGCCGTAGTAGGAGCCGTCCTGCAGTGCGTCGTACGCGCCGGCGAGCGCGGCGCGCGCGCTCTGCGCGTCGACGATCGCCTCGCTGACTTCGACTTCCGTCGACGGCTCGACGGCGAGCGTCGAATCACAGCCCGCGATCGCCGCGAACGCAGCAGCGGCGAGCAGGCGTCTGGTCGTTATGCGCATGGGGAATGTCATCCTCATCGATAGGTCCGTCATCGGGCTGACCATGAGCCGCTCAGGCCGAACATCACCGAGCGCGCAAGCGGATAGGCGTAGAAGTCCGTGCCGAGCGAGATGTTCGCGCCCGCGCCGTTGCTGTTCACGTCGGGGTTGTATCCGGTGTAGTCGGTCCACGTGTGCAGGTTGCGCCCCGAGATGAACACCCGGGCGCTCTCCATGCCTGACCGACGCGCCAGCGACTGCGGCAGCGTGTAGCCTAACGTGACCTCCTGCAGCCGGACGTAGGAGCCGTCCTCCACGAAGCGGCTCGAGATGTCGCGGGCGCCCGAGGTGCCGTCATAGGAGAGCCGCGGCACGTCCGTCTGGTCGCCCGGCTTCTGCCAGCGCCGGACGTAGGTGTCCCTCAGCTTGTTGTCGAAGTAGTAGCCGCCGTCATCCGCGAAGATGCGGATCGCGTTGAAGACCTCGTTGCCCTGGTTGAACTGCACGAAGGCACGCAGGTCGAACCCCCTGAACGACAGGGTGTTCGTCAGGCCGCCCTGCCAGTCCGGGTGCGGGCTGCCGACGATCACGCGATCGTCCGAGGTGATGTCGCCGTCGCCGTTCGCGTCGAAGTACTGGGCATCGCCCGTCTCGGGATCGACACCGATGAATCTCAGCGTGTGGAACGCGCCGATCGGCTGTCCCACCTCCACGCGGTTGAGGCTCCGGATGCCGCTGTTGAACGGCTCGTCGCGGAAGAGCGCCGTCACCTCGTTCTTGTTGTGCGAGGCGTTGATGTCCGCGGTCCAGCGGAGGCCGTCGCGCTGGTAGGAGCGGAGGATCTCGGCGGTGAGCTGGAACTCGTACCCCTTGTTCTCGATGTTGCCGATGTTCGCGTACACGCTCGTGAAGCCGCTCGTCGACGTGATCGGGCGGCTGATCAGCATGTCGTCGGTCTTCTTCGCGTAATAATCGGCGATGAGGCCGATGCGGCCGGACAAGAGCGACAGGTCCACGCCGATGTCGAACTCGCGCGTGGTCTCCCACTTGAGATCCGGGTTGCCGAGGCTCGACGGCGAGATGCCCGGCTCGTCGGAGTAGTTCGCCTTGCCGAACCGCGCGAGCGGCGCGAAGTCGTCGTTGATCCCCGCGTTGCCCGTTTCCCCGTAGCTCGCGCGGAGCTTCACGTCGCCAATGCGCCTGAGCCCCGAGAAGAACGCCTCGTCGCTCAGCGCCCAGCCCACCGAGCCCGCGTAGAACGTACCGTACCGGTGGTTCTCACCGAACCGGGACGAGCCATCGACGCGGGCGCTCGCGCTCGCGAAGTACCGATCGTACAGGGACCAGTTCGCGCGCGAGAAGAACGACACGCCGTTGTTGTCCGTGCGGCCGCCGTCGTACGACGTCACCTTCCCGGCGTTCCCGACGTACCGGAACTTGTTGCTCCCGAACCCTTCCCCCTGCAGGAAGTCCAGCTCGGTCGCGTTGTACTCCACACCCGCGCCGCCGACGAGGTCGAGCGAGCCGAAGGCCCGGTTCGGCATCGCGTATTGCAGGAAGCTCTCGGCGCTGTAGCGGTGCGCGGTGGTGTTTCCCTGCTGAGCGATCCCGTTCGCGCTCGCGGCGTACCGCCCGAGCACCTGCGGGGAGTTCCAGCGGAGATCGCGCAGGTTGAGGATGTCCATCCCGACCCGCCCGTTCAGCCGAAGCGCGTCGGTGAACGAATACGTCGCCTCCGTGTTGCCCAACGCGCGAAGCGTTCGTGACTCGGCCGCGTCGAGGGCGCCGAGGGCGATCGGGTTCGTGTATTCGAGGCCGTCGTCCGTGGACGTGTAGGTCCCGTTCGGGTTCCGGACCGGGACCGTCGGCGGGTTCGCGAGCGCGTTCGTCGCGACGCCGTCGATCGTGTTGTCGTTCTCGTTCCGGTCGTTGTCCTCGCGGACCAGTCCGATGGACGTCCGCAGGCTCAGGCGCGAGGCCGGCGCAAAATCGACGTTCGCCCGAATGCCCTGGCGCGCGTACTCCGACCCCAACACGATCCCCTTCTGGTTGAACAGTGTGCCCGACAGGAAGTACGCGATTCGCTCGCTCCCACCACTCATCGAAAGCGCTGCGTTGTACACCGGCGCCGACTGCAGCATGGCTTCCTGCCAGTCGGTGTTCGTCGCGTCGTCCACCCCCGGCTCGAACGGAAGCTCATCTTCGGCGTACCCGTCGTTGCGCGCCGCCTCGTTGAACAGCGCCACGTACTCCTGCGCGTTGAGCATGTTGACTTTCTTCGACAGATCCTGATCGCCGTAGTAGCCGTTGAACGTGATCTTCGGGCGGCCCGCCTGCCCGCGCTTGGTGGTCACGAGCACGACCCCGTTCGAGGCGCGCGATCCGTAGATGGCCGCGGCCGATGCGTCCTTCAGGATGTCGATCGACGCGATCTCGTCCGGGTTGAGCCCACTGACGGCGCTCACGTCCTGACCGCCCATGTCGAGCTGCGAGTAGTTGTCACGCAGCATCGGCACGCCGTCGATCACGTATAGCGGCTGGTTGCCCGCCGAAAGCGACGAGGAGCCGCGGACGCGCACCGTCATCGCGTTCCCGGGGTTGCCGGCGTTCTGGATGACCTGGAGGCCCGCCGCCTTCCCCTGGAGCGCGCCATCAATGCTGGCGATCGGGGTGTTCACGACGTCCTCGGCGCGGACCGTCGTGACCGAGTTGGTGACCGCTCGACGCTCGGACGTACCGTAGCCGACCGTGACGACGGTGGACAGCGTGACGGCGGTCGCTCGCATCGCGAAGTCCACGACGACGGTGTCACCAGCGACGATGTTCACCTGGCGCTGCGTGGGCGTGTGTCCGAGACGCGCCGCGCGAACGACATAGTTGCCGGTCGGTGCGTTGCGAATGACATACTGTCCGGACGCGTTCGTGATTGCACCCACCATGGAGCCGACGACCGTCACCTGCACCGCCTCCACGGGGCGCCGCGATGCCGAATCGACGACGGTGCCTCGTACGACACCTGTTTGCGCCAGACCCTCGGTCGCGCTCGCGGTCGCGAGAACGCACGCGACGAGGGCAGAGACTGACCATGTGTGTCGCCTCATACGCCATCCTCTGCGGTTCATGGACTGATCGGGGCGTCGCGCGCTCCGTGAACCAGGCGGCAGCGCACGATGGGCGCCTTGGGACGAACCGTCCCGTAGCGAGGCGCACAGCCAGAATTGAGAGTCTGGGACGTTACTCCGCAATATCGTCCCATGAGCCCGCCAGGCTGCTCCGGGGCTCGCTAATCCGCTGCTAGAGCAGCGTCGGAGCGATGCGAGGTGCGCCCGATTCCGACGATGCCGATCGCCCCATCCCGGTCGTCGCTGATGCCGTGTCTTCGGCGGCCAAGGCGATGCCTCGCAGCATTCCGGCGAAGATCAGGCTGTGGATCGGATAGAGCGCGTACCAATACGCGAGACCCGCGACTCCTCGCGGCTCGAACAACGCCGTCTGTCGGATCTCACTTCGCGCGGCGCCGTGCGCGGTGACTTCGAATTGCAGCCACGCCCGACCCGGCACCTTCATCTCCGCGCGGAGACGTAGTAACCGGTCCGACTCCACCGCCTCCACGCGCCAGAAGTCGAGCGGGTCGCCCGGCAGGAGCATGCTCGGATCGCGGGGCGTTCGCCGCATCCCCGGGCCGCCCACCAGCAAGTCCAGGGCGCCACGCAGTTGCCACAGCCAGTCGCCGTAGTACCAGCCCACGTCGCCACCGATGCGCGCGATGGCCCGAAACGAGGTCGATGCCGGGGCAGCCACCGGCATCGCCCGGGAATCGACGAGCCGCGAGCCCGAGGGCGTTCCGCCCCACGGGGACACGGCGCCTAACGATGATCGCGCGTCCGACCACCGCGTCTCCGCGAACTCCCGGTCCTCGTTCGCGACGGCGCGCTCGAGCGCCCGGCGCGTGCCGCGCGGCTCGATCGCCGGAAACAGCTCGCGCGCGCGCGGCGTACGCACGACGGTCGAGTTTCGCAGGCTGTCGATCAGTTTGCGGCCGACACGCGCGTAGACCGGAGTCACGAGCCCGAGCCACAGACTCGAGAGCCACGGCGTCAGCACCGGCACGGGAATGATGAGCCGGCGCAGCCCGCGTTGCGCGGCGTGCTCGCGGATCAGATCGAGGTACGACACACGATCCGGCCCGCCGATCTCCACGACCTCACTGCCGACAACCGGCGCGTCGGGCGCCGATACGAGGTACGCGATCACGTCCTCGATCGCGATCGGCTGGGTGAGTTGCCGGACCCACCGGGGCGTCACGAGCACCGGCAGCCGCTCGACCAGCGCGCGAATCATCTCGAACGACAAGCTCCCCGAGCCGAGGATGATCGATGCCTGGAGCTCGATCGTCGTGACACCGGATTCGCGAAGAATCCGGCCGACGTCCTGACGGCTGGCGAGGTGAGGCGACAGATCGCCTGCGGTCCCGAGTCCCCCGAGGTACACGATGCGACGCACACCCGCCGCCCGGGCCGCCCGCGCGAAGTTGAGCGCGCCTCGACGTTCCTCCTCCTGGAAGTCGCTTCGCGACCCCATGGCGTGCACGAGATAGAACGCCGTATCGACGCCGCCCATCGCCCGGTCGAGCGACGAGGAGTCCAACACGTCGCCGGCCAGGACCTCGACGCCTGGCGCGACGCGCGCGCTCAGCTCGTGTGGCCGGCGTGCGAGACACCGCACGCGCTCGCCGCGCTCCTCGAGCGCGCGAACGAGTCGGCCGCCGACGTACCCGCTGGCCCCCGCGACGAGCAACACGCGAGTCTCGGCCATGGTCAGCGCTCGGTGGTGGGCTCGACCACGCCGGGTGGCGGCTCGCGCAGCACTTCGCGCAGGTGCGCGAGCGTCGCGCCTACGCGTATTCCCGCCTGCTGGAGATCCGACGCGATCGTGGCTGCGCCCGCGCCGCCCACGACGAGCGCCACGTTCGGCGGGAGCAGCGCGCGCAGCGCGCGCATCTCATCGAGCGTGCGTCGCCGGTCGCTGAGATAGGTCGCGCTCATGGCGACGACTCGTGCGTCCGCCGAGCGTGCGGCGGTCGCCACCTCGCTCGCCGGCAGGTCGGCGCCCAGGTAGACGACGCGCCAGCCAGCGGTCGCCGCTGTGGCGGCCACGAGCGTCGCGCCGATCGCATGGCGTTCGCCTGCCGGCGTGGACACAACGAGTGTCGGGGCGTCATTCGGGGGAACCAGCGCGCGCATCGACTCGGCGACGATGTCGTGGATGGTCGTGGACGCGAGGTGTTCCTGCGCGATGCTCAGCCGCCCGGCGTGCCAGTCGTCGCCGACCTGCCGGAGGAACGGCGACACGACGTGGTCGATGAACGCGTTGACGCCGAGCTGTGCGACCGCGCGTCGAAGCACATGTTGGAGCTCGGTCGCTTCGAGTCGGGCGGTCGCATTGATGGCGTGTGCGAGAACTTCAGCGGCCGCGCCGCTCCCGCCGGGGCTGGCGACGGAGCTTCGGGCCTCGATGCGCTCGGCGCGCGCGACTCGGTCCTCATCGGCGATTCGCCCCAGCTCCTCCGTGGACAGTGACGCCACTTGGCCGATGCTCCGGCCGGCGGACGTGACTGCGTGCAGGAGGCGAAGGCGTGCAATGTCCGCGTCCGAGTACGTGCGGTGGCCCCCCGACCCGCGGCGCGGCTCGACCGCCCGGTAGCGGCGTTCCCAAACGCGAAGCACGTCCTGTGAGAGGCCGGTTCGCTCGGACACGACGGCGATTGGGTGCCTTGGGGTTTGGTCGGCGGCGAATTGAGAGGGCTTCATGAGCGGAATCGTGGGCTACTGTCTAAGGTTTGTCAAACATATTATATGGACAGATGCTTGACAAGCGATATGTACCGCCTTATTATCTGGACAACCAATGGACAATCGGCGCGTTCAGCCGCCGACCACTACCGGCAAGTGAACTCTCTCGCGTTGAGGTACCGAATGAAGAAGCTCGATGTTGTGGCCGCCGTTCTTCTGGTCATCGGCGGCTTGAACTGGGGACTGGTCGGCGCCGCCGGCATCGACCTCGTGGCCACCCTGTTCGGGACCATGTCGCCTCTGGCGCGAACGGTCTACCTGCTCGTCGGCCTATCGGCGCTCTACCAGGCAATGCAGTGGCAGGGAATTCAGCGACGCTGGCTCGCCCCGGCGCGCACCGCACGGGCGTAAGGCCCGCACCTCCAGCGATCACAGCGATCACAGCGATCACAGCGATCACAAGTCACACGAGAAGCGAGGATAGACGAATGCAGCGCAGCACGAAGATCTGGATGGCGGCCGCACTGGCCGCCGTCACCACCGCGCCGACGATGGCTTCGGCGCAGTACGCCAACTCCAGGGACACGAAACCCATGAAGAACATCGTGCAGGTCGCCACCGAGGCGGGCAACTTCAAGACGCTGATCGCCGCGGTGAAGGCGGCCGGGCTGGTCGAGACGCTCGAAGGTCCGGGGCCGTTCACGGTTTTCGCGCCCACCGACGCGGCATTCGCGAAGCTGCCGTCCGGCACGGTGACGGCATTGCTTGGCGACACGGAGAAGCTGACGTCGATCCTCACCTACCACGTCGTGAGCGGCAAGGTCATGTCGGCCGAGATCGCGAAGGCGAACGGCGCGACGCCAACGACGGTCAACGGCCTCCCGCTCGACATCGTCATCCGTGATGGCAAGGTGTACGTGAACGGTGCAAACGTCGCGACGGCTGACGTTCAGGCGTCGAACGGCGTCATTCACGTGATCGACGCGGTGCTGCTACCGCAGGCTGCCGCGGCGCCCGCGGGTCGCTGATCGCTGATCGCAGATCGCAGATCGCGGATCGGTCCTCAGGACCACCGGCGCTGGCGGGGTGGCGATGCTGCCGCCTCGCCAGCACTGTGTTGTGTCGCATTTCGCGGGGTGGTGGTATCGCGCCTGAAGCGCGGCCTGCATCATAGGCCGATGCGGATCTGGATCGACGCTGACGCCACGCCGCGCGACGTCAAGGACATTGTCTTCCGCGCCGCCTACCGACTGGGGCTCGAGACCGTCGTCGTGGCGAATCAGCGTGTTCCCGTCCCAGCGGGACACGCGATGATCAGCGCCGTGCGCGTCGAGGGTGGACCGGACGCCGCCGACCGCTACATCGCGACGCATGCGTCGCCCGGCGACCTTGCCATCACCGCGGACATCCCGCTGGCGGCCGTTCTCGTTGCCGCTCAAGTGGTGGTCATCGATCCACGCGGCTCCGAACACACGACGGAAACGGTTGGTGAGCGGCTGAGCGTGCGCGACTTCGCCGACGCGCTCCGCGGTGCCGGCGTCGAGACCGGTGGACCGCGACCCTACACGGCGAAAGACAAGCAGGCCTTCGCGTCGGCGTTCGACCGCGCGCTCACCCGCGCGCTCGCCCGCGCGCAGCGCGGGAGCGTCACCTAACGCGGGAGTCGGTTCCACCGCGTCGGTCCGTTGCGGCACTCTCCTGGCCGCCAGCTGGTGTTCGTTGGAAGGCAGCGACGTAAAGCGCCCCCCGGGAACGGCGACCGTTCGAGTACGCGAATCCCGCCGCGTCGTCGTGTCGCTGCGGTTCCGCGAACCCGCACGGCCCCAGTACCTTTGTGGTAGTCCGCCGCGCCCCGCGCGGCTATGCCCGGTCGAGAACCAAGGAGCCCCGTGACCCGCACTCTCGCCGATGCCCGTACTGCGTTCGTCGCCGCGATCAAGCAGGACACGCCAGGCGCGGAACTCGCGCGCCTGGTCGCGGTGCTCGACGCCCTGATCGCGTGGAGCACCGCGCGCCCCGAGCTGCTCTCGTTTCGGCCGCCCACCGCGCGGGGCGCCACGATCGGCTTCGAGCGCGCGGGCTCGAAAACGCCGTTCTGGTCGGCGCAGGTCACCCGGGGGGTAGGGCCGAAGCTGGAGATCCACGGGAAGGTCGGCGAGGCGCTGAGCGACGCGGAGCGCGCCGCGGTGATCGAGACGCTCAACGCGCACTCGCGCGACGTGCTGGTCGACGGCGACCGGCTCCGCATAGGGTTCGGCGCGTTGAAGAACGCCGCCGCCCAGGCGGCGGTGCTCGCCCTGATGGATCGGCTCCTGTCGCGCGGAGCGGCTCCGCCCGGACCTCGCCCGGACTGAAGCCGCGTTCGCTGGAGGAGCAGCTCAGGCGTCGCATGCCGGACAGCCAAGGAGCGGTCCGGGTCTCGTTTTTCGCGCCATCCTTGGCGCTACCCGACACGCCCGGGTCGAGCTCAGCCTGTGGCCCGGCCCCGACCCCGATCCCTAATTCGCGATCAGCGGTACCCCGCCGCCTGCAGCTCGAACAACTCGGCATACCGCCCACGCGCCGCGAGCAGCTCCTCGTGCGTCCCTGACGCCTCGACTGTCCCCTCAGCGAGCACCAGGATCCGGTCGGCCATGCGCACGCTCGAGAAGCGATGCGAGATGAGCACCGCGGTCTTCCCCTCGCTCAGCTCCTTGAACCGCTTGAATACCTCGAACTCCGACCGCGCGTCCAGCGCCGCCGTCGGCTCGTCGAGAATCAGCACCTGCGCGTCACGCATGTATGCGCGAGCGATCGCCACCTTCTGCCATTCGCCGCCCGACAGGTCCACCCCGGTCCTGAACCGCTTGCCGATGATCTGGTCGTAGCCTAACGGGAGCTTCTCGATGACCGCGTCGGCGAGGCTCTGCTCGGCTGCGGACTCGATGCGCGCGCGATCGTTCCGCGCCTCGATCCGGCCTACCGCGATGTTCTCGGCGGCCGTGAGATGGTAGCGCACGAAATCCTGGAAGATCACGCCGATATTCGCGCGAAGCGCTTCGAGGTCGTACTCGCGCAGGTCGTGACCGTCGAGCAGAATCTGCCCCTCGTCCGGGTCGTAGAGACGGGCGAGGAGCTTCACGAGCGTCGTCTTCCCTGCTCCGTTCTCTCCCACGAGCGCGAGCACCTCGCCCGCATTCAGCGTGAAGTTCAGATGCCGCACCGCCCAGCGCTCCGCGCCCGGGTAGATGAATCCCACATCGCGGAAGGTGAAGCCGTGCCTGATGGGGTTCGGGAACGGCCGGGGATTCCGCGGCGAGCGGATCTCGGGCTCGATCTCGAAGAACGAGAACAGGTCGTCGAGGTAGAGCGCCTGCCCCGCGGTCTGTGAGAACCCCGTCAGCAACCCTTCGAGGAGCGTGCGCAGTCGGCGGAACGATCCGGCGAGAAACGTCAGGTCCCCGATCGAGAACTGACCCACGAGTGTGCGCCACGCGAGATACGCGTACGCGACGTAATAGCCGACGGTGCCGAGCGCGGTGAGAACGCTCCCCCAGCTCGCTCGGCGGATCGCGAGCCTGCGGTTCGCCTGATAGAACCGCGTGGCGAGCTCGCGGTAGCGATCGATGAGAAAACGGTTGAGCCCGAAGATCTTCACTTCCTTCGCCGTCTCGACGCTCGCGCCGGTCTGGCGCACGTAGTCGAGCTCCCGCTGCTCGGGCGTTCGCGCGTAGGTGAGCGCGTAGCTCTGCGCGTTGAAGTGCGCCTCGCCGAGGAACGCGGGGATGAGCGCGATGAGCAGGAGCAGGATGAGCCACGGCGCGTAGACGATGAGCCCTGCCGCGAAGCTCACGATGGTGATGATGTCCTGGGCCTGGCCGAAGAGCTGGCTCAGGAGCGTCATTCGTCCGGATGCCTGACGGCGCGCGCGATCGAGGCGGTCCTGCAGCTCGCTGTCCTCGAAGTCCTCGAGGTCGAGCGTCGCGGCGTGCTCCATGAGGCGAACGCTCGTGGTGTTCGAGAACTGTTCGGAGAGGAGCGAGTCGAGGAGTGAGACGATGCGGCCGAGGACGTCGGACAGGACGGCGAGCGCGAACTCGGCGACGAGGAGCCAGATGAGGCGATCGAGGAGGCCGCTGTCGTACCATCCGTTGAGCGTCGACGGTGTTCCCGGCCTTCCAGCCAGCGCGACGACCTCGTCGATGATGAGCTTCCCGACGAACAGCGTCGCGACGGGCAGCACCGCGCGCACGAGGCGCAGGAGTAGCGACGCGATGGTGAGCGTCCGGCTGGTCTCCCAGACGAGCTTCAGGAACGGGGGCAGGTTGCGCAGGGCGCCGAACCGGTCGCGGAGCGACCGGTTCGCGGGGATCGGCATGCCGCCCCCTGGCGGGCCGGCCGGCCCGCGTGGAGCGCGGCCACCCATCACGTACTCGCGAGGCATCGAAGTCCCAACACCGTTACTTCTATGAGTTATGCACGCTGTCGCAAATCGTTGTCATTCCGGGCGGAGGCGCGAAGCGCCGCGGGTACCCGCTTGCGGGCAGATGAGGAATCGCTGTCGTCCCGGCAGAGGGGCCCCTCTTCCGGGAGGACTGCGATTCCTCGCTGCGCTCGGAATGACAGGTGTTCCTTAGCAGCAATCGTGCACGAGAATGCCAAAACACCATGTTCCTCAGGTAGACCGCGCGGCACAGCTGGCGCGCAGCACCCACCTCATCATCCCGACTGGAACGCAGGTCGTCTCTCGCGTCGAAGTCCGCGATGCGGCGGGTGAGGTGGTGTGCCCGGAGGGCGCCGCCGGCGTCATTGTCCGCTCGCCTGACGATGCAACGCATTCATATCGCGTCCAACTGCCTGACGGACGCGAGGTCTCGCTTCGCCGGCAAGAGCTCTCGATCCGGAAACACGTCCAGCAGGAGGACCTCGACGCGGCCGGCGCCGTACTCGCGGACTACGACCTCTACGAGTTCGTGGTGTACCGCTGCATCCTCGGCTCACACGCGTATGGACTCGCGCACGAAGCGTCGGACACGGACCGTCGAGGTGTCTACCTTCCGCCCGCCGAGCTTCACTGGTCGCTGTTCGGCGTGCCGGAGCAGCTCGAGGACAAGGAGACCGATGAGGTTTACTGGGAGATGCGGAAGTTCGTGACGCTCGCCCTCAAGGCGAACCCGAACATCCTCGAGTGCCTGTACACGCCCGTTGTCGAGCTGACGACGCCGGTCGCGGACGAGTTGCTTGCCATGCGGGGCGGTTTCCTGTCGAAGCTGATCTACCAGACGTACAACGGGTACGTGTTGAGCCAGTTCAAACGTCTCGAACAGGACCTTCGCACCGTGGGCGAGATCAAGTGGAAACACGCAATGCACCTGATCCGTCTGCTCATCGCGGGCGTGACGGGGCTTCGCGAGGGATACATCCCGGTTCGGGTCGACGAGCATCGTGACAGGCTCCTGGCGATCAAACGCGGGGAGGTCGAGTGGCCGGAAGTCAACGAATGGCGCCTTGCATTGCACAAGGAGTTCGACCTTGCTCTGCAAACGACCGCGCTTCCGGATCGCCCGGACTACGAACGTGCGAACGATTTCCTGATCCGCGCGCGACGTAGCATGGTAAGGGGCCTGTGACCGCTCCCGGCCTCGAGCGATCATGAAAGACCCACGCCTTTTGACCGAAGTGGCCGAGCACCCGCATCCGCTGCTATTCGCGACGGTGAGCGGGGCGCATCTCTATGGCTTCCCGTCCGCGGACTCGGACTTCGACCTGCGGGGCGCACACATCACGCCGGTCGCGTTGCTCACCGGCCTGGATCGCGTGCCCGAAACGATCAAGTCATCACACATACGGGACGGCGCGGACGTGGACCTCGTGACGCACGAGGTGCGGAAGTTCTTCTCGCTGCTGCTTCGCAACAACGGCTACGTGCTCGAGCAACTCTACTCACCGCTCGTCGTGCACACGACACTCGAGCACGAGGAGCTCAGGCACATCGCACGCGGTTGCATCACGAGCGCATGCGTGCGGCACTACCTGGGGTTTGCGGTCAACCAGTGGCAGCTGTTCGAGAAGGAATCGCCACCGCGACTCAAGCCGCTACTGTATGTCTTTCGCGTGCTGCTGTCCGGGATTCACATGATGCGGACGGGGGAGGTGAACGCAAACCTCCTCGAATGCAACGCGGCGCTTGGCACCGGGCACCTGCCGTGGGTGGACGATCTTGTCGCGCAGAAAGTAGGCGGGGGTGAGCAGAAGACGCTGTCGGATGGAGATCTCGCTTTCTATCAGCGCCAATACGTCCGCTTACGCGAGTGGCTGACCGAAGAAGCGGAGCGAAGTGCCCTGCCGCCGGCGCCGACGGCGAAGGATGCGATTGCCGACCTGTTACGCCGAATCCGGGTCAAAGCCTGAACGAAGTGTCGAGTGCGATCGTCGCGAGCGGTGGGTGCGGGTATCGCAACTCTCCGGTAGCCCGCATCTTGGTCGTTATCGCGCTGGTGTTCGACTCCACCGTCTCGACCCCGGGAGCGTCACCGTGATGGGCCACATCCGTCTCAGACGTCTCGCTCTGCTGGTCTTTGTCACTGCCGCGCTGTTCACGACGACGGGGTGCGATGGTCGAGGGTCGGGTCGGGCGGCGGCTCGCCCGCCTAACGTCGTGTTCGTCCTCGTCGACGACCTCCGCTGGGACGACCTCGGCGTCGCCGGGCACCCGTTCGCCGAAACGCCCGCCATCGATCAGCTCGCACGTGAAGGCACACGGTTCCTCAACGCGTTCGCGACCACGCCACTCTGCTCGCCGAGTCGCGCCGCCATCCTCACCGGCCAGTACGCGCACACGAACGGCATCATCGACAACACCGCGCGCGACTCCGCCAGCCATCGCCTGGGCACCTTCGCGATTCCCCTGGCGACAGCCGGGTATCAGACCGGATTCTTCGGGAAGTGGCACATGGGGAACGACGACGGGCGCCGCCCCGGCTGGACCCACTGGGTGGCCATGAAGGGGCAAGGCGAGGCGACGGACCCGAAGGTCAACGTCGACGGCGAGCGCATCGAGGCACGCGGGTACGTCACCGACGTTCTGACAGACTACGCGCTCCGCTTCATGAAGCGATCGCAGGGGCAGCCGTTCATGGTGTTCCTCGCCCATAAGGCGCTTCACCCGAACGTGCGGCAGCGCGATGATGGCAGCGTCGCGCAGGTGCCCGGTCAGGGCGCTGGGTTCGTCCCGGCGAGTCGTCACCGGGGTCGGTTCGCGCAGGCCGTCGTCCCGCGAAGGCCTAACGCAACCACGCCGGTGCGGCGGAAGCCCGCGCTCCAGCGCACCATCGCCGGGTTACCGCCGGTGAGCCCATCCACGGGAACCCCGGACGCGGACGTTCGCGATCGACTGGAGATGCTGCTTGCGGTCGACGAAAGCGTCCAGCGGATCCGGGACGCACTGGTCGAGATGGGGGAGCTCGACAACACGGTATTCATCGTTACGAGCGACCACGGGTACTTCTACGGCGAGCACGGGCTGAACGAGGAGCGTCGCCTCGCGTACGAAGAGACGGCGCGCATCCCGCTCATCATCCGCTATCCATCCGTCGCGCGTGCTGGATCGACGCCCTCGGAGCTCGTGCAGGTCATCGACCTGGCGCCG
>DASURJ010000685.1:0-9345 GCA_036280115.1 Gemmatimonadaceae bacterium | reverse complement strand
AGCTCTCGACATTACTCAAGCCGGCCGGCATCACGCCCGAGCAGTATCACGTGCTGCGGATTCTGCGCGATGCCGGGTCGGAGGGCGCGCCGTTGGGTACCGTCGCGGAGCGTTCCCCCGTTGGGGATCCGGACGTGACGGGGCTCCTCGACCGTCTCGAGGCGCGTGGTCTCGCGAATCGGACCCGCGACACCCTCGACCGCCGTGTCGTCATCGCGCGGATCACACCGAAAGGGCGGCGCCTGCTGGATTCGCTCGATGAGCCGGTGACGGCACTGCACACCCGCCAGCTGGGGCCACTGGGGGAACGCGGACTCCACGAGCTGCGGAGGTTGCTCCAGAAAGCGGCGGCCGTCGGGCCCGTGATATAACGGTCCTTCGACATCGATAACGCTCGTCGCTCAGGACATGCCACCTGGCCTGACCACGGGCGGCGACCTCCGGCGCACGGAACCAATTGCCGCCATGATTGATTGTCCTTATAAGGACATTGCCCATAGGTAGTATAGGCGAAACCGACTTCAACCAGAGGACCCCTATGACCAACCGTTCGTTCGGGCAGATCGGACTGCCGCCCCCCACGACGTGGAACCTGGTCGACGGAGACCGCGTGGTCGGCTGGACCGCGGACAACGCGGTGGGCTTTCGCGGATTCGGCGACCACACCGAGGCCGTCCACGCCGCGTGGGTTGCCTACCGCGCGCTCGCCCTCCGCCTGGCCCGGACGCACGGCACGCGCCCCGTTCCCATCGACGGCGCGACGCTGGCCGTCCAGCCGCTGGACGGGCAGGAATGGGTTCTCGCCGATGGCCGCCCGATTGCCAGGCTCGTTCGGTACAAGGACGAGCGTCCGGGCGAACCGGCATCGTTCGGGTTCGCGGTCGAAGTCCCGCAGGCCGCGGATCACCTGGAATTGCAGTCCCTGGCGCACCTCATGTACCGCACGCTCCGCAGGTCGGGGCTACGCTGGGCGCTCTGGCGCTCCGATGTACGACCCGACGCGACCGCGCGGGCAGCGGATCCGGTGGGTCATGAGACTGCTCCGGCAAGTCCCGCCGGCCTAACGACGACCGACGGCACGAATCCACGCCGGCGAAGATGGACGCTGGCGACATCGCCGATATCACGGTGGTGGCAATCGCGCGTCCGACAGCCTTCGTACGCGGGAGGTCCCAATGACTAGCACAGTGGCGGAGCTGCGCGCCCAGAGCCCGCTCCGTGCTTCGCCGGCCCGTCGCCTCCTGACCGGGCCGCTGCTCGTGGCCGGGCGCGACGACGAGTCCACGCGCGGCGCGCTCCGCATTGCGGAGATCCTCGCGCGGCGCGACCGGGTGAACGCGCACGTGCTCTCGGTGGTGCCGCCGCTGCCCTACACGGCGTCACTCGTCGAGGGCATCGACGCCGCGGCGATCGAAAACGCGCGCCGCATCGAACAGCTCGGACGCGTCCGCCGGCGTGTGCACCAGACCGTCGGACGCTCGGCGCACTTCAGTACGAGCGCCGAGGTCGGCAGCCCGGCATCCGTCATCGCGCACGCAGCGCGGGAGCGTGGCGCAGAGCTGATCCTGGTCGGACTCGGCGGTCATCTCGTCGCGGCGCGCGCGCCGACCGAAGACACCGCGCTCCATGTCGCACGCCTGGCTACGGTGCCGGTGCTGGCCATCCCGCCCGGGTACGCGGTGCTCCCCCGGCGGGCCGTGGTGGCCGTGGATTTCTCCGAGGCGAGTATGCGCGCGGCGCGGACGGCGCTGCTCACGCTGACCGTCGGGGCCCGACTGACGCTCGTGCACGTCAAACCCGACCTCGGCCTCACGGACGTAGCAAACGAGGCCTGGCACGTGGTCTATCGGGAAGGGGTCGTCCGGCTGTTCCGCCGCTTCGTTCACGAGCTACGGGTGCCGGATCACGTGAAACTCCAGACGACGATCGTCGAGGGTGATGCGCCGACGTCGCTGCTGGAGGTCGCGACGCGTGCCAACGCGGACCTGATCGCCGCGGGCTCCCGCTCGATGTCGCAGCCGGCCCCGGATCTCACCGGGAGCGTGTCGGCCGCGTTACTCCGCGGAGCGAGCTGCGGCGTGCTGATCGCGCCGTCGCCGACACGCCGTGAGCCTGAGACGACCGACGCCGCTGCCTAGTAGTCCGCCAGTCATGAACGCGATAACGCGAACCAGCGCAGGGTTCGCGTTCGGTCACCGCCGCGAGTGAGATAGCCTCGGCACAGCTCACCGCGCCGACCCGCACCGCCGGCCCGCCTGCGCTTTCGCTGCCGGTGGGCTCTCTGTTTTTCAGCACCCGTTGGACGAGGAGGTTCGACATGCGCGCGTCATCCACGTTGACCAGAACGCAACTCCGTGAGCTCGAGACCGAGCTTCGCCGCGACCACGAGCGGCTCGAACGCGCGTTGCAGACGACGAACGGAATAGGTGCCACGGCCGGCGCGCTGTCGTCAGGCACGAACGGCACGTACGGACCCGGGAGCGAGGACGGCGCGATCAGCGTCATGGTCGAAGGCCGCACCCAGGTCCGGTACGACGCGGTGGTCGCCGCACTCGCCCGCCTCGAGAGCGGAACGTACGGGATCTGCGCCGCGTGCGCGAAGCCGATCCCGTTCGGCCGACTCCTCGTGATGCCCGAGGCCACGCACTGCGTGCGGTGCGGCGGTCACGGCTGACCGTGCGGCCGCGACCCCTTGGAACCGTATCCACCATTCACCGGAGAGGATCAAATGACCATGACCCAGATGATGGCCTACATGGCCAATCCGCCCCCGCGTGCACGGTCCCCACGCGCCGTGCTCTTCCGGGCCAGGATGGTGCTCGTGAGCATCGCGCTCGTCGCGGCGGTACTGCTCATCGTCGTCGCGTCGTGGCCGCTGAAGCTTCTCGTGGTGCTCGCGTTCGTTCGCGGCCTGTTCGCGGCCGACATCGTCGCGCTGCGTAACGTGGCGCGAGCGAAGCGGTCCGAGCATCTGACGTCCGCACATCCGGCGGGCGTCTCAGAAACGCCACACACGTCCGGTGTCGTTAGGCACGACACGAACCGACGCTCCCGGTCGATCCGGGTGTCGCGTGTCACGGGAGGCGCCTCCCACGGCGGATCCACGCGTGCCGCCAGGGCGCTGAACTCGTCTCGACCCGACGCGTGGGTTGGCGCCCGGACCTCGTCCGTTGGCGTCGATCTGTCGTTCGAGGACGACGACCGGAATGCGGGCTCGTGGCCGTGACGACCGTGTTGCCGACACCCTTTGCAGGAGTAGAGACAATGCCTCTCGACATCTTCGACCGCGGTGACGGTCGTCTGACTCTGATGCGCGCCGACGCCGTCATCGGATGGATCGACGGGAGCACGATCGGCTTCGGAGGCTTCGACGATCGCGCGGCCGCACTCAGCGCGGCCGCGGTCGGGTACGAGGTTCTGACCGACTGGCTGGCGCGTCAGCGCCGGCGTGATGCGATGCCACGCTCCGGCGTTCCGCAGGTGCAACGCGACGGTGCCGACGAGCACCTCATGCTCGGCGATGTTGCCGTCGGGCGACTGTTTCGCGACAGCGATGCGGCCGAGGGCCGTGACTACGCCTTCGAGCTGCAGCTGCCGCGGGGGATACACGCGTCGCTGAGCGTCGCCGCGACGATGCACCGCGCGCTGGAGCGACATCGCGCCATCCGCGACATCGAGAACGCTGTCGCCCTCGCCTGAACGCATGCCACACAGGCCGAGCGACGGATCCGCTCAACTGGAGATTCCCATGACAACGAACACGCTCCCGCACGCTGGTGCGATCGACCTCCGCGTCGGGCAGCCCGTACAGACCGAAGAGAACACCTTCGACGCAATGACTGCGCGCCTCGATCGCGCCGCGGCCCAACTCGATCTCGACCCGGGCATCTACCGAATCCTTCGCCAACCCGAGCGCCGGATCACGGTCGCGATTCCGGTGGTGATGGACAATGGCGCGATCGAGGTATTCACGGGCCATCGCGTTCTGCACAACACGGCTCGCGGCCCGGGAAAGGGGGGGATCCGCTTCGACACGCGCGTCACGCTCGACGAGGTCTCGGCGCTCGCCGCATGGATGACGTGGAAGTGCGCGGTGGTCGACGTGCCGTTCGGCGGCGCGAAGGGCGGCGTGGTGTGCGACCCGTTCTCGATGTCGGCGGGTGAGCTCGAGCGGCTCACCCGGCGTTATACGGCCGCCATCATCGACGTGATCGGCCCCGACTCCGACATCCCCGCGCCCGACGTGAACACGAACGAGCGCGTGATGGCGTGGATCATGGACACGTATTCGGCCCACGCTGGGCACAGTGTGCCCGCAGTGGTCACCGGAAAGCCTCTCGTGATGGGTGGCTCGCTCGGGCGGCGGGAGGCGACCGGACGCGGCTGCATGATCGCTACGCGTGAGGCGCTCTCGCATCTCGGGATACCACTGAAAGGCGCGACGGTCGCCGTCCAGGGGTTTGGCAAGGTCGGTTCGGTGGCGGCACAACAGCTCGCGCGCGTGGGGTGCCGCGTGGTCGCCATCGGCGACCGAACCGGCGCGCTTCACGACGCGAAGGGAATCGACGTCACCGAGGCAGCGGCATGGGTGCGCAAGCACGGGACGCTCGAAGGCTACCTCAGGGGGGACCGTCTCACCAACGAGGAGCTGCTCGAGCTGCACGTCGATGTTCTGGTGCCGGCCGCGCTCGAGAACGTCATCACGGCGAGAAACGCCTCGCGCATTCGCGCGAAGGTCATCTGCGAGGGCGCGAATGGTCCAACGACGGCGGAGGCCGACGCGATGCTCGAGGAGAAGGGGATCTTCGTCATTCCCGACATTCTCGCGAATGCCGGCGGCGTCACCGTCTCGTACTTCGAGTGGGTGCAGAACCGCGCCGGGTTTTCCTGGACGGAGGATGTCGTCAACGACCGCCTCGAGGAGACCATGACGCGCAGCTTCACAAACGTCCTCGACCTGTCGCGGAGCCGACAGACGAGCATGCGCACAGCCGCCTACATGCTCGCGTTGAGCCGGGTCGCCGCCGTGCACGAGCTCCGGGGCGTGTACGCCTGAGACAGGTCGCCCGTCGTGCGTATATCATAACATCTTCCAGGATCGACGGTTACAGTTCAGCGCATATTTGTCAACTATTTATTTGACAAATAGGGAACGTCGCCCTATCATGAGTTGAGCAACCCTCGACGGGTAACTGCGAGGCACCTCAACACTCGGCTGGAGCGGCGTCGTGAGCGGTGGAACTCCAGAAATGAACGGGCCGGATTTCGGGCGCGGCGTGCCGCTGTCCGACATTCCCGACGGCGGAATGCTGGCGGGACATGCCCAGGGCAAGCCAGTGCTCGTCGCGCGCGACGGCAACGAACTCTTCGCCGTCGCCGCGGTCTGCACCCATTACGGCGCGCCGCTCTCGGACGGACTCCTCGAGCGCGGAACGGTTCGCTGCCCGTGGCACCACGCGTGTTTCAGCCTTCGTACCGGCGAAGCGCTCCGGGCTCCCGCGCTGAACGCGCTGGCCACATGGACCACCGAGCGGCGGGGCGACCAGATCTTCGTGACCGGAGAACGCCGCGGCGAGCCAGCCGACTCGCGTTCGGCGACTCCAGGCGGATCCGGAGTCGGAACGGCGCCGTCATCGGTGGTCATCGTGGGTGCCGGTGCGGCCGGGGACGCTGCCGCGGACACACTGCGCCGGGAGGGCTACGGCGGACCGATCACACTCATCGGAGCCGACGAGTCCGTCCCCTACGACCGACCCAACCTCTCCAAGGACTATCTCGCCGGTACGGCGCCGGAAGAATGGATGCCGCTCCGACCGGCGGACTTCTACCGGGAGAACGACATTGACCTCGTACTGGGCCGGCGCGTCACAACCCTCGATGTTCCCGGCAGACGCGTGGTGGTGGACGACGGGTCCACACGCGCATTCGGCGCCCTTCTCCTGGCCACGGGATCGGCCCCGGTGCATCTGCCGACTCCTACCTACGGCGGGAGCCGCGTCTACTATCTGCGGACCCTTGCCGACAGTCGAGCGATCATTGCGGCGGCGGAGCGCGCCCGGGTTGCGGTGCTGCTGGGCGCGAGTTTTCTCAGCCTCGAGGTGGCGGCTTCACTCCGAGCCCGCGGGCTCGAGGTGCATGTCGTCGCGCCCGAGCCCCACCCGCTCAGCAAGATCATGGGAGTGGAACTCGGAGAATTCGTCCGCGGCCTCCACGAGCAGAACGGCGTGAGGTTCCATATGGGGCGGACGGCGAGTCATATCGACGCGGGCCTCGTTACGCTCGGAAGCGGAGAGGAGATCGCGGCGGACCTCGTGGTCGCGGGGATCGGCGTGCGCGCGAACGACGAGCTGGCCGCTCTCGCGGGACTCCCGGTGGAGCGTGGCATTGTCGTCGACGAGTATCTCGAGACGCGCGTTCCCGGGATCTTTGCGGCGGGGGACGCCGCTCGCTACCCGGACCCGCGGGCGGGTGACCACATTCGCGTTGAGCATTGGGTGGTCGCGCAGCGCATGGGGCAGACTGCGGCGCGCAACATACTTGCCGGTGCCGACGTCACGTCTCGGCAGCGTTTCGACGCCGTGCCGTTCTTCTGGAGCCGGCATTACGACGTCTCCATTTCCTACGTCGGTCACGCGGAATGGTGGGACGAGGTCCACATTGACGGGAGCCTCGACCGGCACGACGCGACGGTCAGCTTCCGCGCCGAGGGAACGACGCTCGCCGTGGCAACGGTCGGTCGCGATCGCGCGAGCCTGGAGGCGGAGGTGGCCATGGAAGCGGACTACGCCGCGACCGCTGGTCGGGCGCACGCGGCGGGGGTGCCGTGATGCCGGACGTCACTGTCGCGCGCGCGTTGCCGTTCACTTCCACCGCGCGGTCCGCAGCGGACCGCGCGGTGGAATTCGCCAGTCTCGTTAGGCGGCAGCTGGAGCTGCTGGGCGAGGACCCGGAGCGAGACGGGCTCCTCAGGACTCCCGAGCGTGTCGCGACGTCGCTCCGCTGGCTGACGCGCGGGTACGATTCCGACGTGCGCGCGGTGGTGGGCGACGCCGTGTTCTCCGAGGCGCACGAGCAGATGGTAATGGTTCGTGACATCGAGATGTACTCGATGTGCGAGCACCACATGCTGCCCTTCTTCGGGAAGGTCCACGTCGCCTACATCCCCGACGGGCGCATTATCGGGCTCTCGAAGCTGCCCAGGATCGTCGACGTCCTCGCCCGTCGGCTCCAGGTGCAGGAGCGGCTCACGGAGGAGATTGCTCGAGCCATCGATGACGTCCTCGCGCCGCGCGGGGTCGGCGTCGTGGTCGAGGCGGTGCATCTCTGCATGATGATGCGCGGGGTCGAGAAGCAGAACTCCAAGACGATCACCAGCGCGTTGCGGGGCCAGTTCCGTGACTGCCCGATGACGCGTGACGAGTTCCTGCGTCTCGCGCATCGGTGCTGACGGCGGACAGGGCGCGGTGGCGGCGCCTAACGACTCAGGGTCCGCCGACCGACGGTCCGGTCACGGGCGCGACGGCGGCCGCGGCGCGAGCGGCCGCGCCCGCCGCCACGCCGGCGAATGCGGAAGCCTCGCGCGCGAGGTCGCGTGCGGCCGCGCCATCGCGCAGCGCCGGCACGTTCACGCGCACCGTCAGCACGGCCGCTCGGCAGACGGCGTCGGCCAGCAGCGCGGCGACGGCGGCGTCGGCGACTGCATTCCGGTTTCCGCGCTCCGCGACTGTCGCGGCGAGGTCGGCGACGGCCGCTGACGCGCGCGCGATCGCGAGCGGGGCGTCGGTCGCGGTTCGCATAGCTCGCTCGATGGCATCGGCGCGGAGCGATTGCTGTTGCTCGGTTGCCTTGGGTAGCCGATACGCAGCCGCGACGGCGTCGACCGCACTGGCGTCGCGTCCGATGCACGACTGGAGCTCGGAGGCGAGCGCGGCACCGCGGTGGCCGATCGCCTGCATCTCAGCGGCCACCGGAGCGTATTTCGGTCGGCCCGCCGTGAGCCCGGCGACCATCCGGGTGAGTGCTGCGGCGAGCGCACCTGCGGCCGCGGCGACGCTCCCGCCGCTCGGCGGGGGCGCCGGCGCGTTCGCGACTGCGTCGACGGCGCGGGCGATGCTGGCGTCGAGCTCGAACGCAGGCGTGCCGGATGGCGCGAGATCGAGGCGCCGCATCGCGTCGACGGCTGCTTCCCATCGCCCCTCGGCGCAGAGGCCGCTCAGCCCGGCGTCCTCGTAGGCAGCGAGGGCCGCGTCGACCATCGCGCGTCGCACTGCGTCAGCCGCCGAGCCGGGTGATACGCGGTTGTCGTCCATTCCGGGAATCTAACTTCCGCACCGCCGGCGGTGCTCGCGCCCGCGGCGCGCGCCGGGCCGCGCCGCATGCCTAACGTTTGACAACGCCGGTGCACGGGCTACATTGCGTGCAGGGACCCGCGTCCCTGCTCACCTCGTCACGTCAGCATGCGCGCTCATGCACGAGAGCCCCGCGCGCGCGATGGCGTCGGCGAGGCGATGTGTCTTGGTCGTGCCCTCGCTCTCGTGCACTCACCCCCGACGCCGTGACCGCACCTAACGCTCCCCGCCTAACGACCCGCCGGCACGTCCGTGCGCGGGGTGGCGCGCGCGCGTCCGGCCGCGTCGCGCGCGACGCGCGGGCCGAGAGCCGGCTGCGCGAAGGGGCGGACGTAGGAGCGCCGCGCATGTCGGCGTCGCGTGCCGGAGGCTTCGCCAGTACCGAACGCTTCCCGTCGGGCTGGTCATGCCCGGCTTCTTCATCCGAACGCATTCCGTGTCGCGAACCTGCGCAGGGTTCGCGGACGAGCCATCGCCGCGAGTGACGTAGCCTCGCCGCACCGGCCGGCACCCCACGACCCCACCTGCGCGTGATGCCAGGTGGGGTTTCTGCTTTTCACCACCACGTGTTGGACGAGGAGGTTTGACATGAGCGCTTCACCTGCGCTGACCAAGGCGGAGCTCCGTGAGATCGAGAAGGAGCTTCAGCGCGAACGTGCACGGCTCGAGCGCACCCTGGCGAGCGCGAATGGCGTCGACACCGGGAACGGTGACGTGCCCGCGGCCACCGGCGAGCCGTCCGCGCCGACCAGTGCCGATGGCGCGATCGGCGTGATGCTCGAGAACCGAACACAGGCTCGGTACGAGGCGATCGTCGCCGCGCTCGAGCGGCTCGTCGCAGGCACCTACGGGACCTGCGGCGCATGCGCGAACCCCATCCCGTACGGGCGACTGCTCGTGATGCCCGAGGCGACACATTGCGTGCGCTGCGGCATTCACGTGTGATGCCATCGCACCGCGCAGTGGACTGCGTCACGGATGTGATAGCAGGCGCTCG
>DASURJ010000684.1:0-2000 GCA_036280115.1 Gemmatimonadaceae bacterium | reverse complement strand
CCACCAGCTTGTCGGGCGACGTGTACTTTTCGTTCACGAGGTGCTGGGCCGCGTCCACGAAATCGTTGAACGTGTTCTTCTTGTTGAGGAGCTTGCCCTCGTCGTACCACGCGCGCCCCATCTCCTGGCCGCCACGAATGTGCGCGACGGCGTAGATGACGCCGCGATCCAGATACGATGGCAGGATCGGGCTGAACGACGGCGACGAGCTCGAGCCGTACGAGCCGTACGAGTAGAGCAACATTGGACGCGAGCCGTCGCGCGCGAGTGGCGTCCTATACACCAGGGAAACCGGGACCATCTTGCCGTCACGCGCTCGTGCCCACGTCCGCTCCATCTTGTACTTCGATGGATCGAACCCGCTCGGCACCTCGGTCTCCTTCTTCAGCGCCGCCTTACGAGTCGCGAAGTCGTAATCGTAGACCCTGGGCGGCGTGACGAAGCTCGTGTAGCTGTAGCGCACGAACGGGCTGTCGTAGTCGGCATTCGTGGACGGGCCGACGGCGTAGACGTCCCCCTCGAACGGCACGAAATGCGTCTCGCCCGTACGGGTGTCCACGATTTGGATGCGCACCTTGGCCGAGTCGCGCCAGAAAATGGCGAGGTGATTCCGGAATTCCTCGACCCCGTCGAGCAATCCCGACCCGCCGGGCGTGGGCACCGGGCGCCAGTTCTTCGGCGACGGGTCGCTCACGGGCGCCGAGACGAGGCGGAAGTTCTGCGCCGAGTCGTTCGTGACGATGAGGAATCGATTCCCCTGCTGGATGACGGAGTACTCGTGGCCCTTCCGGCGCGGCACGATCGTCTCGAGCGGCGTCGCCGGCCGATTCGCGGGAACGTAGTGCCACTCGCTCGCGTTGAACGCGTCGGACGCGACGAAGACATACTCTCCGCTCTTCGACTGCGCGAGCCGCACGTTGAAGAGCACGTCGGGGTCGTGGTAGATCATGACGTCGCTCGTCTGCGGCGTGCCTAACGTGTGCCGCCAGACCTTGTCGGTCCGCTTGGCCGAGTCCTCGGTGGTGTAGAACACGGTGCGGCCGTCGCTGGACCACGCGACGCCCCACGATACGTGGGACAGGCGATCGGGGAGAATGGCGCCGGTGCGCAGGTCCTTCACCATGACGGTGAAGTCCTCGTAGCCCGTGGTATCCACGATGAACGCCAGCCGCTGCGCGTCGGGACTGGGTTCCACGGCCGTGACGGTGAGGAACTGCTTCCCCTTCGCGAGCTCGTTCTGGTCGAGGATGATCTCCTCGGCGGCATCGAGGCGGCCTTTCTTGCGCGCGAGGATGGGGTACTGCTTCCCTGCCTCGGTCTTCGTGTAGTACCAGTAGCCGGCGCGCTTGTAGGGGACGGAGAGGTCGGTCTCCTTGATGCGGCCGAGGATTTCCTTGTAGAGCTGCTCCTGCGCGGGCTCCATGTGCTTCGTCATCGCGGCCGTGTACGCATTTTCGGCCTCGAGGTACTTGATGACGGCAGAGTCCTTCCGGTTGCGCATCCAGAAGTAGTTGTCGACGCGGACGTCGCCGTTGACGGTGTCGGCCTTCGGGATGATGGGCGCGACGGGTGGCGCGGGCGCAGCGGACTGAGCCGCGAGCGCGCTGATGGCGAGGGGCGAGGCAACGACCAGCCACGCCAGGGACAGTTGGCGAGCGGCGAGCATACGGGTTGGGTCCTGAGTCGGATTGGATCGAATGCTACACGATCGGCGGGGTCTACACGAGGAGCGGTGTCATTCCGAGCGGAGGGGCCGGCAGGCGCCGCAGTCGCGGAATCGCCGTTGTCCCGAAAGAGGGCTAGGCCCTCTACCGAGAAGCCTGCGATTCCTCGACTGCGGCCCTTCGGGCCTCCGCTCGGAATGACACCGGCTAAACAGCTGCGTCAGCATTGGCCCGCTTCCTGCCCTCGCTCAACCATATGATCCTCGCGCCTCGCTACCTGCCACGGCTGGCGGCGACCGTCGGGCTGTTCACACGATACGGGCTCCGCGACTTCGC
>DASURJ010000683.1:0-6108 GCA_036280115.1 Gemmatimonadaceae bacterium | reverse complement strand
GGATGGACGCCGTCGTCGTCTTTGCAGAACGCGACGAAGCGGCCCTGCGACCTCTCGCCGGCGCCACGCCGATCGTTCGCATCGGAATCGGAGTCGCCGTTCCGCCCACACCGCTCGATCCCGTGGGCACGGCTCGCCCGAGCGAGCTGGTCTTCATCGGAAACTTCATTCACCCGCCTAACGTCGACGCCGCGACGCGACTTGGCGGGCGTATATTTCCCCGGGTACGCGCACGGCGCCCCGAGCTGACACTGCGGATCGTCGGCGCGAACCCGCCGGAGGACGTGCGTGCCCTGGCCGGCAGTGGCATCACCGTGACGGGCAGGGTTCCCGATGTCACGCCGTACCTCGACGCGGCGGCACTCGTCGTGGTTCCGCTGACGCTCGGAAGCGGTGTGCGCGTGAAGGTGGCCGAGGCCCTCGCGCACGGGAAGGCCGTGGTCGCATCGCCGCGCGCACTGGAAGGGCTGCCCATCGAGTCCGGCGTCCACGCCTCCGTGGCCGAGACCGACGACGAGTTCGTGGCGCGGATCGTCGAGCTGCTGGACGATGACGGTGCGCGCCGCCGTGCCCTTGGCACGAACGCGTACGCGTGGGCGCAGCGGCACTTCGGGGCGGAACCCTGGGCGGACGGGTACACGGCGCTCTACGAGCGCCTGCTCCGTGGTGCGACGTGAGCTCGGGCGACGCCGGTGTTGCCGTTGCCATCTCCACGCGGAATCGCGCGGACGCACTCGGGCGATGCCTCGACTCGTTATGGTCCGGCGAGCGGCGGCCGGACCAGATCGTCATCGTGGACCAGAGCGATGATGAGGCGACCGCATTGCTCGTGCGTCAACGGCAGGGCGCCGGTATGCCCATTCTCTACGCGCCACAGCGCCCCGCGGGGCTGGGGGCGTCACAGAACCTGGCATTCGCCATGGCGCACCACGAGATCGTCGCCGTCATCGACGATGATTGCGTGGCGGACACCCGGTGGCTCGCGCTCATTGCCTCCGGGCTCGCCGAGCGCGCGGACCTCGACGGGATCACGGGGCGCGTGCTGCCCCTCCCCGCCGAGGGCGATCGAACGATGCCGGTCTCCTCGCGCACGTCGGAGGTTCGCCGGGAGTTCGCCGTGACCGCACTCCCGTGGGACGTCGGCAGTGGGAACAACTTCGCCCTCCGCCGATCCGCCTTTCTCCGCATTGACGGATGCGATGAGCGTCTCGGCCCCGGATCGCCCATGCAGGGCGGCGTGGACATGGACCTGTTCTATCGGCTGATTCGCGCCGGGAGCCGCATCCTGTATGACCCTGCGGTGGTCGTCTACCACGAGCGCGCGACGCGTGCCCAGCACCGGGCGCGCCGTCCCATGTACGGGCGTGGGATGGGAGCGGCGATCGCGTTCTGGCATCGCGGTGGAGACCGATCCGCGGCGTCCGTGCTGGTCGCGTGGGGACGCCTCCGCGGGCATCAGATGCGGCAGGCCGCCGCACGCCGCGACTGGGGCAGCGTGCGCGACGAGATCACCATGCTCGCGAGTACCGTACGAGGACTCGTGCAGGGGTGGAGACTCGCCGGCACGTCGGGCGCGGAGAGGGCTGCCGCTGTTACCGCACCGCCCGAGCGAGAGTAGCGTTAGGCTCCGCCGCGTCGGCCGCCGACGCGCGCGCCGACGCGGCGCAAAATGCGGATCGGCGCGGTCGCGTAGTGGTAGCTTCGATACACGCGGTCCACCACCAACCCGAGCCGGCGCACGAACCGATCATCCGCCGGCGTCCGCTTCGCGCCTGACAACTGCCAGAATGCGGCCCAGATGTAGAAGTGGAACGCGACGAGGATGCCGGCGCGGAGCAGCCCGGGTACCCCGTCGCGCCACGCCCTGCCGTCGATGAACTGCCGCTTCGCGCGCGTGCCGAGCGCCGTGATCATCGCGCGCGCCGAGAACACCTGGCCGCGGTCGATCATCGATTGGGCCTGGAGCGGAGCAACACGCACGATCCGGTCGAGCACCTCCGGGATGTTCCGATTCCGATCGTGCACCATGACCGTCTCGTCGGTGCGCGGCACCCGGTACTTTCGCTCCTCGCTCACCTGCGGCAGCAGATTCGGGATCACGGGCCACGTGACGCGGCTCCGGCGATACATCCGCAGTTGCTGCTCGTATCGCTCGTCGGGGTTCGACGGCGGGTAGCCAAAGTCCCAGTTCGTGCGTGGGATGACGACGGCGTCGATGTCCGCCCGCTGACTGGCGCGCGTCAGCTCCGCGGCAAGGCCCGGCGTGATGCGTTCGTCCGGGTCGAGGGCGAGAATCCAGTCGTGCCGCGCCGCGGCGGCCACCTCGTTGCGGACCAGCTCGACCACCCGAACCACCTCTCGGCGGATGACGCGCGCGCCGTGGCGCTCGGCGATCGCGACCGAGTCGTCCGTGCTCTCGAGATCCATGACAATGATCTCGTCGGCCCACTGCACCGACGCGAGACACGCATCGAGGCGGTCACCCTCGTTGCGACACACGATGCACACGGAGACCGGCGCGCGATCGGTGCTCATGTTGGCCCGACGGTTGGCGTCCGCGGTCGCGGCGCACGCGCGGCGAGCAGCGACTTGAGCGTCACGATCGCGGCACCGGCGATCACCGTTGGCGACGGTTCCGTCCGCACGGCTTCGCGCGCATGAGCGCGGGCCGCCGTCGTCATCCCCGCGGCAACGAACCGATGACCGCGCCGGATCGCGGCGTGGGCACACGCGCGCGTCGCCGCGCGCGCCAGCACGTCGGCGCGATCGCGTGGAAGATACGTTCGCATGATCTCGATAGCTCGACGCAGGTCTTTGATGGTTTCGCCGGTGTCGGACTTCCGACTGCTACTCGATGTCGAATGCACGCGGTAGAGCGCGAGTGGCTCCGGTTCATACCACACCGGACACTCGGTCGCGATGCGAACCCACATCTCCCAATCCTCGGTCCACGTGAGGCGCCGATCGAATCCCCCGAGCCGCTCATATACGCTCCGGCGCACGACCATCGCAGGAGTCTGGAGTCGCTGCCCCGACGCGATACGGTCCAACCAGCCGTCGATCACGCCGCGCTCCTCCTGCTCGAGCGAACCGATGTGCACCCAGTGCCCGTCGTCGTCGATGATGATCTGGCGGCAGAAGGCCGCTCCGATCGTCGGTGCGGACTCGAATGCTTCCTGTATCCGGCCATAGAATCCGTCGCGAACGGCGTCGTCGCCATGCAGGAGGTGAACGAGGTGGCCTCGACTGCGCTGGAGG
Source organism: Gemmatimonadaceae bacterium (assembly GCA_036280115.1). Classification (GTDB taxonomy): domain Bacteria; phylum Gemmatimonadota; class Gemmatimonadetes; order Gemmatimonadales; family Gemmatimonadaceae; genus JAJKIV01. The sequence continues at coordinate 2,850 of DASURJ010000683.1, read as the reverse complement.
CACGACTCGAAGTTCCGCGCGTGACCCACGTTCTCCGGTTGCCGGAAGAAACCGACGCGTCCGCCCCCGACCTCGCGCGTGACGGCTTCAGGATCGTCGCGCACCGAGTGATCGTCCACCACCTCGATCTGCATCTCCGCGGGCCCCGGGTCCTGCTGGAGCACCGAACGCAGCGTGTGCCGGAGAAACCCCGCCGAGTGGAACACGGGAATCATCACCGACCAGCGCGGACGCGCCACGCCGTCCGGGACAGGCGCGATTTGCGCCCGGTACTCGGCGCCCGTCACGACGCCTCTGCGTGCGCCATATGCTCCCCGGCGCGCTCGAGGACGGCCCGCCCCTGCGCCACAGTCTCACGTATGAAGCGTCGCACCACGGATGGCGAGCGACTCGTGGCAATCGCCTCCCACATCTGTCGGAACCACGTGGCGTCGTCCCGCGACTCTCGCGCCCGCCGCGCGAGCCCGAGCATCCAGAGTGCGGCAAGCTCTCGCGCTCCCCGCATGACTCCAGGCGCCGTCGACGCCGCGTACCGTCGGTAGGTCGCAATAGCAGTACGGGCGTCGCGGGCGTTCTGCCCGGACCGGAGCCCGCGGCCCATCAGCGAATCCGGATGCTTCCGGTACAGCGCGAGCGGTTCGGGCTCGTGCCAGACGGGATAGTGCGCGGCAATGCGAGCGAACATCTCCCAGTCCTCGGCACACGTCTTCAACCGCCGGTCGAACCCGCCGAGTCGCTCGTACACTTCCCGTCGAACGACGATGGATGGTGGCTGCGCGGGTTGTCGCGTCGCGAACATCGTGAACCCGTCCGACAGCACACCCGCCTCGCGCTGGATCAGTGGCGAGAACGAGGTCCAGTGGCCGCGCTCGTCCATGTAGATGGTACGACAGAACGCCGCACCCACGCCGGCGTTCGACTCGAACGCCCGTCCGAGCGTGGCGTAGAACCCGTCGCGCACGCCATCATCACCGTGCAACAGATGCACGATCCGTCCGCGGGAGCGCTGCAGGCAGGTGTCGAAGTTCGCGGAGTGACCGCGATTCTCGGGCTGGCGGAAGAAGCCAACGCGATCCCCGGCGACGTCGCGCACCACGCCCTCCGGGTCATCGCGCGTCGAATGGTCGTCTACCACCTCGATCTGCATCTCGTGTGGTCCGGGCGCTTGGACGAGCACGCTGCGGAGCGTTGCGCGGAGGAACCGCGCACAATGGTACGTCGGAATCATCACCGACCAGCGCGGCCGCGCGATGTCCGGCGCGAGCGGAGCGATCACCTCCAGGGAACCCCCGGCAGTCACTCCGATGGCCCTGTGCGGCGCCGAGTCAGGCGGAGGCGCTCGACGACCTTCGCGACGCGGTACTGCAGCGGATGCCTGTAGGGACGCAATTGACGTCGCAACTCGGCGCGGAATTCGGGAGTCGCGAGGGCATGGCTGGCGGCGAAGGTTTCCAGCCATTCGAGGAACAGCCGGCGTTTTTCGCTCGGGCGATCGGACGGGTGCCACTCGCCAGCCTGCTGCACGCGGTGGCACCAGGAATCCGGGTGCTGCCGATACCGGTCGTGGCAGCCAGCGTCGATCCACACGGCCGACGTGGCGAAGAGCTTGTAGAAGAAGACCTGGTCCTCGTACATCCCGCGGAACGATTCCTCGAACCCGCCCGCACGCGCCACCGCCTCCTTGCGCATGACTACGCCACAGGTGCACGGCGTGCGCGCCTCGTCACGCAGCAGGCGGGCGAGCGCGGTGGGCGGCCTGACGAGCGAACCAGAGGGAAACCCAACTCGACGCGGGCGGTCGCGCGCGGTGTCCTCCGGGCGTCCGGTCCAGCCGTACCAGTATTGCGTGGTCCCATAAACGGCCCCCGCGTCGGGATGCGACTCGAGGAGCGCGACCTGATGCGAGAGCTTGTCCGGAAGGTAGACGTCGTCGGCATCGAGCAGCGCGATCAGCTCACCTCGCGCGCTCGCGATCCCGAGATTCCGCGACGCACTCATGCCACGGTTCTCGTGACCCGGATGCTCCACATACCGGATCCGGTCGGGGAACCGCTCCGCGTACTCCTGCGCGATGCGCGTCCCGCCGTCGCGCGACCCGTCGTCCACGAGCACGAGCTCCCACCGATCGTACGTCTGGGTGCGCACGCTCTCGATCGCCTCGACGAGGTAGCGTTCTGCGTCGAGGAAGATCGTGATCACCGAAACGAGCGGCCGCTCAGACATGGACGCCATGTTGTCTCAGCACCGCGGCGAACTGATCCCGGTCCCAGTCGCGCACGTAGAGGCGCGGCAGCGCGAACCGGTCCGCGGACCGATCGACACGCCCGGTCCGGTTGCTACAAGCCCGCGCGAACCCACTCTCACGAACGAGTTGCATGGTCTGGTCAGTATAGTCCCCGGCTCGCCCGAACGGGTACGCGAAGCTCGCCACGCGCGCGCCGGTGAGCGATTCGAGCGTGCGGCGCCCCTCATCGATCTCCCGCCGCTGTTCCGCCGGCGGGAGGGCGCCGAGTCGGGGGTGGGAGGCGGTATGCGCCCCGACCTCGATGAGCGGATCGGCAGCGAGTCGGCGCAATTCTTCGGGAGTGAGAGACCTGTGCGTTGCGCGTGGTGTGCCTTCCCCTCCGACGAGCGAGCGCAGCGTCGCGATGGCCGCCGTCCGCTCGGCGGCGGTCGCGTCGCGCAACTCTTTCCAGAGCGAGTCGTAGATCGTGCCGCGTCGAGCGTCCAGTGCTAGTGCAATCGTGGATGCCGGCCTCGATTCGAGATCGGTGGTCGGGTGGGGGATCTCCCAGCGCCGGGTCGTTCCGCCCAGCACGAGCTCGACCGCCGGCGGGACGCGAGCCGGGT
>DASURJ010000682.1:0-5369 GCA_036280115.1 Gemmatimonadaceae bacterium | reverse complement strand
TTGGGCACGAGATAGCTGAGCATGGAGTTCCTCCGTGGTGATGGTGAAGCTCGCTTTCGTGTTCGCCACGCCAGCGGCGTCTGCCTTCAAATATAGTCCTTATAAGGAATATTTCAACCGGACCCCGTCGCGCTGCGCTGGTGACGTGTCCGCGAGAACCGATTGGTCACGTGGTTCTGCCGATGGATGGATCTTGGACGCGCCGGCGTCTGCAACACATTTCGCTCCATGAAGAGACGCATGGATCGTGATAGCGTGGCCTGGCAATGTGTCGTCACCGCGACGTCGCCGATCACCCGACTCTGGGGAATGCTCGTACTGTCGAGCCTGGGCTTCGGCGCAAGCGTTGCCCCACTCACGGCGCAGGTCAGCGGATCACCGCCTCAGGCGACCGCGCCGGCGAGCATCGCCCCACCGTGCGCGGCGTCGGAATTTCGCCAGTTCGACTTCTGGGTCGGACGTTGGGAGGTGCGCGATGCGAACGATCGTGTCCTGGGCACGAACACGATCGATCTGGTGAACCGAGGCTGCGGCCTCCGCGAACAGTGGTCCGGCGCCAGTGGCTTCGTCGGAACGAGCGTGAACACGTACGATGCGGGCCGACGGCAGTGGCACCAGACATGGATCGACAGTGGCGGCATGCTGCTCATCCTGACTGGCCACTTTCGCGACGGAGTCATGAGCATGTCGGGCGAGACCGTCGCTCCCGATGGGAAGCGAACGATGAACCGGATTCAGTGGCGAACGGCGCCCGAACGTGGATCGATCCGTCAGACGTGGGAGCAGTCGGACGATGGCGGGCGTACGTGGAAAACGGCGTTCGACGGGTGGTACTTCAAGCGCTGAGCATCGTTCCCTATCCCCATTCGCAGGAGGCGGCCCGGCCGCGCGGGCGGCGGCGCGCACCGACGCGTACCGCGATGATCCCGCCTTATCGAAACCCCTGTGACGGACGACCATTAGGGGCGATAGGGATATCCCTTGGCCAGCTCGCGCTCGAGACGGGCATCGTGTCCGTAGATGTCGTCATAGAACGCGGGCACGCCCGTGGGGCGCACCACGGCCGTTGCGTAGTAGATCACCACCGGGAGTGGCCGGGCGAGATTCACACGCCGCGAGTTCGGCCCGCGCTCCATCGCGTGACGCACCCGCTCGGCCGACCAGGTGACCGAATCGCGGAGTACCCACACCGCGAAGCCTGCCGGGTCCTCGAGTCGAATGCAGCCGTGGCTGAAGTCGCGCCTCGCTCGCGAGAACAGCTCGGTCGCCGGCGTGTCGTGCATGTACACGTTATGATCGTTCGGGAAGATGAACTTCACGAGGCCGAGCGAATTGTGAGGGCCCGGACGCTGGCGGACGCCGATCCCGCTGCGACCCACGCGCGCGATGTTCGCCGACGTCGTCGGTACCGCCGGCCCCGCGTCGCCCGAGCCGCGGTAGAGCTCCATGTCGTTCCGCGACAGATACGTCGAGCTCCGGCGCACGGCGGGCAGGATCTCGCGCGACAGGATGCCGGGCGGAATGACCCAGTACGGGCGGAAGACGAGGTATTCCATGTCCCGCTCGAACAGCGGCGTGCGACGTCCCACGTTCGCACTCCCCACCACGACGTTCATCGTCAGCGTCGGGGCACCGCTCGGACCTAACGAGTCGAACGCGTAGAGGGTAAAGCCGGGTACGTTCACGACGACGAACGGGCCGGCATCGAGGGCCGGCAACCACCGGATTCGCTCCAGCGCGAGCTCGAGCTGTCTCGCGCGCTTCGCCGGCGTCACGTTGAGTGCCGCGAGCGTGCCCGGGCCGATCACACTGTCGACGGCGAGGCCGTGCCGCTCCTGGAAGCGCGCCACGGCGGCCACCACCTCGCCCGAGTAGTGGCGATCGTCGGTGCCGGACCCAGTGGCTTCACGTAGCAGATCGCCGAATGCGATGAGCCGGCGGCGTAACACGGCCATGCTCTCGAGCGAGTCTCCCGGGCGGAGCACCCGCGGCGACGCCAGCGCCGGCAGTGACGAGTCCGCCGCGAGCGTACGATACCGCGCGAGAATGGTTTTGAGGTTTCGGTACTGCACGAACGTCGGTTCGACGTCGCGAACGAGCTCGGCCACGCGTCCGCGCTCTCGTGCGTCACGGATGAGCCTCGCGAGGTCGAGCTTCTTCCGCTCCACATTGATGCCGACGGCGAGATGCCTGGGGTTGACGCGCCCGATGTGCACATCCGACAGGTGCCGGAGAACGCCGACCGACAGTGCGAGATCGAACCACGCCACATCTCGCGCGCCCCGCCGCTCGGACGCCGACAGCTCATCGAATCGGCGTTGCAGCGCGGGTACGTCGTAATCCTCGGGACGAAGGCCTCGCTCCTGCGCACCACGGAGCAGATCGAGAACCGCGCGTGCGTCTGCCGTTGGCCGACCACCGTCGCTCCAGACCGGGCGCCAGTCGACGTCCGAGTACACTGAGGTCAGCTCGTCGCGGTAATACGGGAAGCGCGGCCACGTCAGTCCCGACAGCGTCCCGGTGCGCGACCAGTTCCGGAGGAACGACGCGACGCTGTCATCACGTGCAGAACCCGAGACGGCGCCGGTCCCCGCACGTGCGTCTGCGTGGCGCACACCGCCCCAGACCGCGACGGCGAGGACCGCCAGCCACCCAAAGGCGAGTCGCGCGATCGTCGGAGAGAGCACGCCGTCAGCGCACACCGCCGTAGTCCAAACGGTACTTCATGAACGGTCTCTCGCGCACGAACCGTGCGCGGCAGTCCGGCGGCGGCGAAGAGGCTGCGCTACCCCGTCCGTGCAGGTCGGTCGTGGCCATTCGGCCGATGAGGGAACGGGACTCGGACTCACGATCAGCCGCGATCTCGCAAAGCGCATGGGCGGCGACCTCACGGTCGAGAGCATGCTCGGCGAGGGCTCGACGTTCACGCTCTGGCTCCCGCGCGCACGCCGGCGCGACTGAGTGAGCGACCCGGCGGGAAGGCGCGTGTGGTGCTTCGCCCGTTCCGGTGCCATCTTCCGTCTTCCCGAGATGAGTCTTACGCCGATGCCAGACGCGTGACGCTTCGCATCCTCACCGATCCCATATCGCGCGCCGAGTTGTCGGCGCTGGCGGCGCAGTTCGGGGACATGGTCAAGGCCGTCGTCGATGTCGAGCGCCACGTGATGGCGATCGGCGGAGAGATGCACGCCGATGAGGAAGCGGTGCTGCTCGATGACGGCTCACGACAGCAGGACCTCTGGGGAATCAACCTCTACCCCGACGAAACGGGTTCCGACTGGATCGAGTTCGATTCGATGATCAACGTTCGACCGGGGCAAGGCAACCGGAGCCGCGACGTCGAGGATGCATCGCTCCGCGACGCCATCAGACAGGTCGTCGCGTCGCTCGTGCGCAACGGGTGATTTGCGCGTGATCCACTCCGAATCCGCCGCACGATGGTCGACGCTGAGCCTCGTCGAACAGCTCGCGAACGTCGGGAGCGAAGTGGAACGGGCGATTCGTGCGCACGCGTCGGCGAACGAGACGCGCTGGGTGCACGCGCAGGCGCGGGCGCTGGAGCTCTTCGACCTGACCGCCGCCGACGACCGGTGGCGTGGGCCGCGGCGGCGCGAGATCCTGCGCGCTCGCGAGGAGTTTTGCCGGCTGTTCCACGCGGCCGATGTACCGCCCCACTCGGCGGCGGGGCTACGCCGCTACTTCCTGGCGTTTGCAACCGCGGCGAGGCGGCAGTCACCGGCCCCCGTCCCCCGCGGGCCAACGCTCGGGGGAAGTGTAGACAGCTGACAGGGCGCAGCCGGGGAGGATGTCGCTCATCACCCCATCCGTTTCTCCCGGTCTGGATGCGCGCCCGCGGTGTCGATACCGCAAGCGATCCACCTCACGATACCGACTTCATCGAGACCGCTCATGCCCCAATCCGCTGAGCCGCGCACGACGTATCACGAGTGGATCCTGGTCGCCGTAGAACGAGCCGACATGGCTTCGTAATCCATCCATGCGGGGGACGTGCCCCCCCGTGCGTCTTGTCCTGACCTACACGGAATGAGCAGTCGCGTGATGAAACGCACGCTGAGTCTGTTGATGATCCTGATGTGGGGGCCAGGCGTGTTGCGCGCGCAGACCGACACCGCGTCGCGCGCGCCGCGTGACAGCAGCGCCCCCCGCACGCTCGGCACGATCAAGGTCATGGGACGCGTCGACGACCTCACCGGGCTCGCGTCGACCGCTTCGCAAGGCCACGTCGGCGCCGCGGATCTACGCCTGCGCCCGCTCGCGCGCGAAGGTGAGCTGCTCGAAACGGTTCCGGGAATGATCGTCACGCAACACTCAGGTGACGGGAAAGCCAACCAGTACTTCATCCGCGGCTTCAATCTCGACCACGGCACCGACTTCCAGACGCGTGTGGAGGGGATGCCGGTCAACATGCCGTCACACGCGCACGGCCAGGGGTATACGGACCTCAACTTTCTCATCCCCGAGCTCGTCGACTACGTCGACTACCGGTTAGGCGTCTACCACACGGAGCTCGGCGACTTCGGGAGCGCCGGCGGAGCGGAGTTCAGGCTGTTGCAGACACTCGACCGGCCGTTCGCGACGGTCGAAGCCGGCGAGCACGGACTCGCCAGAATCGCCCTGGGATCGTCGACGCGATTCGGCATCGGCGACCTGCTCGTGAGCGGAGAGCTCAAGTCGTACGACGGCCCGTGGGAACTCGAGCAGCGCGTTCGCAAGGTGAGCGGCGTCGCACGCTACTCGTGGGACCGAGGCCGGTCACGGTATTCTCTGTTAGGCATGGCGTACCGCAACCGCTGGAATTCGAGCGACCAGATCCCGCAGCGGGCCGTCGGCGCAGGATCGATCGATCGCTTCGGCTTCGTCGATGCGACCAACGGCGGCTCGACGCAGCGCTACAGCGTCTCCGGCAACTGGACGCGACTCGCCGCCCGCTCGACGCAGAAGGCGACGGTGTTCGGGATCTACTCCGACCTCGACCTCTTCTCGAACTTCACGTACTTCCTCGACAACCCCGACCGCGGCGATCAGTTCAATCAGCGCGAGCAGCGCACCGTCGTTGGCGCGAACGCGAGCCACGCACACGAGATCGACGCGATGGGCGTCGAGCACACGCTGACCGTCGGTGTGCAGGCGAGGAGCGACGTTCTGAGCCCCGTCGGGCTGCATCGAACGTCGCGTCGCACGCGATACGCGACCGTGCGCCAGGACGAGGTGACCGAGACGGGCACCGGCCTGTTCGCCGAGGCGCAGTCGCGGTGGCGTCCCTGGCTCCGTACGACGTTAGGCGTCCGCGGTGATGCGTACACGTTCGATGTAGCGAGCGACCGGCCGGAGAACTCCGGGACGCGGAC
>DASURJ010000681.1:0-3422 GCA_036280115.1 Gemmatimonadaceae bacterium | reverse complement strand
CTACTTCGAGGAGCACGGCGTCGAGCGACAGTGCACGGTGATCACGGCGGCGTCCGGTCCCGTCGAGGGGCAGCGTATCGTGCGCGGGCGTGAGAGGGAATGCGAGCTGTACTATGCGGCCGATGCCGCATCGGCCAGTCGGGTGCGGTCAGCCTAACGCCGCCCGCCCGCGCGGGCACCAACAGCGCCCGTTGCCCCGCCCCATCGCGCGGGCGCCCTGTCGTGTCAGCGGTGAGCCGACATCGTTCAAGGTTGCTCCGACAGCCCGTCATCGTGAACGGCACCATCTTCATGACGGCGCGGCCACCTGACCGCGTCGCACCACGAACACAGGAGGAACTATGTCGCAGACCAAACTCACTCGGCGGCAGCTTCCGTTCACCCCGCGCTTTCTGCCGTCGCCGTTCTTCGCGCCGTTCGGCGATCTGGGCGACTTCACCGCTCGCGCGCAGCAGCTGTTCGACGAGGCATTCGGCAAGGATTTCACGACGTCCCTGCAAGAGTGGACGCCGGCCGTGAACGTGGCCGAGACGAAGGACGAGTTCACGGTGACCGCGGAGCTGCCGGGAATGACCCTCGAGAACATTTCGGTGGATTTCACCGAGGGTATGCTGACGATTCGCGGCGAGAAGGTCGATGAGCGAACCGAGAAAGAGAACGACAAGACGTACTACATGTGGGAACGTCGGTTCGGGACGTTCCAGCGGACGCTGCCGTTCCCCGGCGGGATCGATGACAAGAAGATCGCTGCCGAGTTCAAGGACGGCGTCCTGACGGTGCATCTGCCGAAAACGGAAGCCGTGAAACCGAAACGGCAGACCATTCCGATCACAGCGACGAAGTAGTCGCGTAAGGCTGACGCGCCGTCTCGTCGGCGGCGCGCTCGCTCCCGGGCGCGTCGTCGCCGTCGTTCCGATGAGTCTCCCGGCACCGTGAAGGTGCACGGTGGGACGTACCCGGGAGGACGTATGCGGAGATTCACAAACCGTCGCGAAGCAGGCCAGGAGCTCGCCGCACAGCTGGATGCATTTCGCGGACGATCGGACGTCGTCGTCCTGGCGCTCCCTCGTGGGGGCGTTCCCGTTGCATTCGAGGTCGCGGAGGCGATCGGCGCGCCGCTGGACGTGTTCGGCGTGCGCAAGCTGGGCGCGCCGATGAACGAGGAGTATGCGATCGGCGCGATCGCGACCGGTGGCGTCGCGGCGATCGACTGGAATGCGGTACGGGCGTTACACGTCAGCGACGCCGCCCTGGCGGCGGTCGTGGAGCGGGAGCGACGCGAGCTCGATCGGCGTGAGCGGCTCTACCGCGGCGCCCGCCCGATTCTGCCGGTAGCCGGCCGCACGGTGATCATCATCGACGATGGCCTCGCCACCGGCTCGACCATGCGGGCGGCAGTCGCCGCGATCCGCACACTCGGGCCGGCGCGCGTCGTCGTGGCGGCACCGGTCGCGTCGCTCGAGGCGTGTCGCATGCTCCGTCGGGTTGCCGACGCCTGCGTCGCGTACGCGACGCCGGAGCCTTTCTATGGCGTCGGGAACTGGTACGACGACTTCTCGCAGACCTCGGACGCCGAGGTCCTCGAGATCCTGCAGCGGTCCGCCCTGCACGCGGGCGCCGCGACCCGGACGGCCCGCTCGGCCTAACGTCTCGGAGGCGACCATGTCACTCACCATCACCACATCGCCCGCCGATGCCGGTGCTGCTCGAACCGTCGCCGCGAACGTCCGTCCGCTGGTCGGCGCGCCGTCCGACTTCGACGCCCTTCTGGACCTGGTTGGCGATGCCCGGTACGTCCTCATCGGCGAAGCGTCGCACGGGACGCACGAGTTCTATCGCGTGCGCGCCGAGATCACGAAACGCCTCATCACGGCTTGCGGGTTCGCGGGTGTCGCCGTGGAAGCCGACTGGCCGGACGCGTATCGGGTGAACCGGTTCGTGCGTGGCCTGAGCGACGACGCGGACGCCACTGACGCGCTTGGCGGTTTCGTCCGGTTCCCGCAGTGGATGTGGCGGAACGCCGACGTCCTCGACTTCGTCGGCTGGCTGCGGTCGTACAACGACGCGGTGCAGACCGATGACGCGAAGGTCGGGTTCTACGGGCTCGACCTCTACAGCCTTCACGCGTCGATGGCGGCGGTCCTCGCCTATCTCGATTCCGTCGATCCCGAGGCGGCCGCACGCGCGAGAGAACGCTACGCGTGCTTCGACGCATTCGGCCCCGACCCACAGACGTACGGGTATGCGGCCAGTCTCGGGCTCGCCCCGTCGTGCGAGGCGGCGGTCATCGGCCAGCTCGTGGAGCTGCAGCGCTCGGCCGCCGAGTACGCGCGTCGCGACGGCCGCATCGCCCGCGATGCGCTCTTCTTCGCCGAGCAGAATGCGCGACTCGTTCAGAACGCCGAGCGCTACTACCGCGCGATGTTCCTCGGATCGGAGATATCCTGGAACGTGCGCGACCGCCACATGACGGAGACACTCGAGTCGCTGGCGTTCTTCCTGGACCTCCACGGGAAGCGGTTGCCCACCGCGCCAGCCAAGCTCGTCGTGTGGGCGCACAACTCGCACCTGGGTGACGCTCGCGCGACGGAGATGGCGCGGCGGGGCGAGGTCAACGTCGGCCACCTCGTGCGCGTGCGCAATCCGATCTCCACGAAGCTGGTGGGGTTCACGACGTATACCGGCACGGTCACGGCGGCGAGCGACTGGGGGAAAGCAGCCGAGCGAAAGGCCGTGCGCCCGGCGCTCGACGGGAGCTATGAAGCGCTGTTTCACGAGATCGGCTTTCGGCGATTTCTGCTCGACCTGACCCAGGACTCCGAGGCGCGGCGCGTGCTCATGTCCCCGCGTCTCGAGCGCGCCATCGGCGTCATCTATCGCCCCGAAACCGAGCGATTGAGCCACTACTTCCACGCCGTGCTACCAGGACAGTTCGATGCCGTACTCCATTACGACACCACGCGGGCGGTCGAACCACTGGAGCGGAGTGGCATCTGGGAGCGAGGTGAGCTCCCCGAGACGCATCCTACGGCGCTGTGAATGCGGTCCTAACGAGGAGCCCCGATGGATCCCTACCAGCGAGCACCGGGCACGCCATCAGCCGCCAGTCAACAGGTGCGCATCGCGTCGGGCGCCACGAGTATCCATGGAGACCTGACCGTTCCCGCCGGCGCACGCGGCCTCGTCATCTTCGCGCACGGCAGTGGGAGTAGTCGATTCAGCCAGCGCAACCGGTGGGTCGCGTCCGAGCTGCAGCAGGGCAGCCTGGCGACCCTGCTCGTGGACCTGCTCACCCTCGACGAAGCGGCGCACGATCAGCTGACCGGCGAGCTTCGGTTCGACATTCAGCTGCTCGCGCGGCGCGTGGTCAATGCGATCGATTGGGTCACGAGAGAGCCGGACATTGCCGCGCTGCCAATCGG
>DASURJ010000680.1:0-11754 GCA_036280115.1 Gemmatimonadaceae bacterium | reverse complement strand
GTCACACTCGCGGTCATCGCCCTCACCGTGCGGTTCCCGCTCACGCGTGACCGCTGGCCCGCGCACGCCGCCGTGCACCTCATCGCCGCTCCACTCCTCGCGTTCGCGGCCAACGTGCTCGTCGTGCTCATGTACTGGGCGAGCTCGGGCAGATTCGGCGGGCTCGCGATGCTCGTGCAGCAGGGCGCCATCTGGGCTACCGTGCGGTTCCACATCGCGCTGCTCATCTACGCCGCGATCCTGGGCATCACGCAGGCCGTGCTGTACTATCGCAGCGCACAATCGCGTGAGCTCCAGCTCGCGAGAATGGAGAGCCAGCTCGCGCAGGCTCGGCTCCAGGCGTTGAACGCCCAGATCCGCCCGCACTTTCTCTTCAACACGCTTCACACCATCGGGCAGCTCTGGCGCAGCGGACGCAGCGACGACGCCGACGCCGTCCTCGACCACCTCGGCGCGCTGTTCCACAAGGTGTCGAGCTCCACATCGCGACTCGAGGTGTCGCTCGCCGAGGAGCTCGATCTCGTGCGCGATTACCTCGCCATCGAGGAGGTACGGTTTCGCGATCGCCTTCGGCCGACGGTCGGGGCGCACCCCGACGCCCTCGATTGCCTGGTGCCGCCGCTCATCCTGCAGCCGCTCGTCGAGAACGCCGTACGTCACGGCATCTCCGCCGTCTCCACCGCGGGCGTGCTCGAGGTGTCGGCCACCCGCCAGGGAGCTCGGCTCCGCCTAACGGTGCGTGACGATGGGCCCGGCATCTCGGCGGCGACGAAGAGTCCCGGCTCCGGGACAGGGCTCCGCAACACGCGCGAGCGGCTGGCGGAGCTGTACGGTGACCGCGGCCTCATGAGCATTACCGACGCGCCCGGCGGTGGGACGCTCGTGACCGTGGACATTCCCGCATCGGTGAACGGCGCGAACGGCGCGAACGGTTCGAACGGCGATGGCACGCGCGGAGCCTGACGGCGCTCGGGCCGTGGTGCGCGCGGTGGTCGTGGACGACGAGCCCACCGCGCGGGAAGTCGTGACGACACTTCTCGCCGAGCATCCGACGGTACAGGTCGTGGGCGAGGCCTCGAACGGGAACGAAGCGGTCGCGCTCGTCAGACGCCTCAAGCCAGATCTCCTGTTCCTCGACATCCAGATGCCCGACCAGGACGGCTTTCGCGTCCTGGACGCGCTCGGTGGTGACGTCCCTCGCGGCATCGTGTTCGTCACCGCGCACGACGAGCACGCCATCCGCGCGTTCGACGTGCACGCGCTCGACTACGTGCTCAAGCCGTTCGGCCGCCCACGCTTCCGCGCGGCGGTGACGCGCGCACTCGAGGGGCTGCGTGCCATGGACGCGCTGACCCTGCACCGCACCCTCGCGAGCATGGCGGCCGACCGTCTTGCCGATGATCGTCCTCCGGCAGAGCTGTCGCTCACCGAATCCGACGGCGAACCGAAGGGCCAGGCGACGCCACCGCGCCGGATCGGCGTGCGCAATGGGTCGAAGATCACACTCGTGGAGATCGACGCTATCGATTGGGTCGAGGCGTCGGGTGACTACGCGCGCATTCACGCCGGCAAACAGCGCCATCTCGTAGCGCAACGGATGCACGCCCTGGAACGGCTGCTCGAGGCACGCGAGTTCGTCCGGGTGCACCGCTCGCTCATCGTGAACGTCAAGCGGATCCGTGAGCTGCATCGCGAGCCCGACGGGGGCGGAACGATCGTCCTCGCCGACGGGGTCAGGCTCCGCGTCGCGCGCGGGCGGTGGGAATCCATGGAACGCGCGCTCTCCATGGAGGAGTTCTGATCGACTCGGCCGATCCGATCGGCTAAGAAATTCGCCACATCATCCGACACTATGGGGGGACGACGCCATCGGCGTCGCCGGGCGTAGTGCGTTGGTGCCCTGAAGGTTAGGGCGCACTCATTTCCTCGTGAGGCGGTGGTGTCGATTCTTACGGTGTCAGGCACGGGGCAGACGGTATTGGTGGCGCTCGCGCTATCCGCCTTGGCGTCGGCGGACGTCGAGGCCCAGGATGCCCCTCGGTTCTCGGTCCACGGTTACCTCACGCAGGGGTGGGGACAATCCACCGGGACGCAGTTCTACGGACTGACCGACGAGGCGTCGACGGACTTCCGTTACGCCGCGCTGCAGCTCCGCTACTTCGCCACGCCCAACGACCAGTTCGTGGTGCAGGCGAACCACCGGCGCCTGGGGCGAAGCAAGATCACGGACTTCGAGTCGGACGTGAACCTGAACTGGGCGTTCTATCAGCACGCATTCAGCCAGGGAACCTCGGTGAAGATCGGCCGGATGCCGATCCCACGCGGGATCTACAACGAGTTGCGAAGCGTGGGCGTCGTGCTGCCGACCTACCGGCCGCCGGTCGTGTTCTACGACGAAGGCGCGTACTACAGCGAGACCATCGATGGCGTGATCGCCTCGCACACGTTCTTCGAGACGGCGCCCTGGAGCCTCGAGGTGAACGGCTACCTCGGCGGATGGCGGTCGCTCGCGTACGACACCTGGAGTGAGGAGTACGCGGTGTACCGCGTACGCGCGAGGAATGCCGTCGGCGCGCAGCTGTGGCTCAATACGCCCGTCGAGGGCGTTCGGCTCGGACTCGCCGCGCAGCGTCACGATGACCGCTGGGAGATCGAGGAAGACTACGTCAACGAGCTCAAGGAGTACCACGTGTCGTTCGACGCGACACGCGAGCGCTGGTTCCTTCGCGCCGAGGGAGAACTGCAGAACTACGTCGATTCGGACAAACTGTACGTCGGGTACGTGCAGGCGAACTACAAGGTCACGTCGAAGCTCGGCATCACGGGAGAGGTCCAGCGGTCGCGCGACACCGACGTGCTCTATGGTGAGGGCGCTCTGCCGTCGAGCTTCGAGTGGCATCGGTCGGACGGTGTGGGGCTCGCGTACGCGTTCACGCCGTCGCTCGTGCTGAAGGTCGAGCAGCACTGGGATCGCGGCATGCAGATCGAGGAACCGTCACATCCGTCGATTGCCCCCAAGTTCCGGTACGTCATCGCGAGCCTGTCGGCCAGCTTCTAGTCGGACGATGCGTTCCGTTTGGCTTCGCTCGGGTCTGGTCTTCGTCTTCGCTGCGGCCGTGCTCACCGTAGCGGATGATTCATCCGCGGCGACGTGCGATCCGGATCCGTACGCGACGCGGGCGAGCGGCTTCGTCGTAGTCGTGAACGACCAGAACACCGTGGGCGTGATGTCGCGCGCGCAGGTCGCGCGCTACTTCCTGAAGAAGATCTCGCGCTGGGAGGGTGGCGCTGTGGCGATGCCCGTCGACCTCCCGGTGGACTCACCGGTTCGTGAAGCATTCAGCCGGCGCATCCTCGCCAAATCCGTCACGTCGGTGAAAGCGTACTGGCAGCAGCAGATCTTCTCCGGTCGCGACGTGCCGCCACCCGAAAAGCCGAGTGACGATGCCGTGCTGGAGTTCGTCCAGATGCACCCCGCCGCGATCGCGTACGTGTCGCCTAACGTGACGCTCCCGCGCGGCGTTCGCATGCTCGACGTCGCGGACTGATGCGATCGACCCCGGCGTTCAGGCACGCCCTCGCCGGCCGGTTCGCGCGGTGGTATCGAGGGCTCACCTTTGCGCGGAAGCTCCGGCTCTTCCCGAGCCTCATGGCCACCGCGCTCGGCGCCGTGCTGCTCGTGACCGTCGGGTTCGGCCTCCTCGCGGACCGGCGGCTCGAGCGGCTGGGCAACCAGTACTACCCGATCGTCGAGGCGAGCTGGAAGCGCGAGCAAGGGCTCGTGGCCATCCAGCGAACCTTCCAGGACGCCGTCGCCGCGACCGACATCGACGGCGTGGATCGCGCGGACTCACTCGCGCAGGAATTCGTGCGGCTGCTCGAGGATGACGCGCACACCGAGCTTCACGAGCCGGGACCCGCCATGCGCCCGCTGTTCGATGCCTACTACGCGCGGGCCCGCGACGTCAGCATCCGCATGATCGCGGGCGAAGTGAGCGACAGCCTGTCCGACGCGCAGCGAGACCTCACGGCGCGGCATCGCCGGCTGAAAGCCGCGCTCGACGTCGATGCGCGCCGCGACCGGGAAGCGATGACCCTGGCCATCTCGGAGGAGCGGCGCCGCCAGCGTATCGCCTGGGGCGTGTGCGTCGCGCTGACGCTCGTCTTCGTGCTTGCCGTCGTCGCCCTCTCGCGGGTGGCCAGTGATTCGCTCACGATTCCGTTGAGCGACGCCGTCCGTATCGCCGATCGCGTCGCCGCGGGCGATCTCGGGGTCAACCTCCCGACGGCCGGCGCCGATGAGGTGGGCCAGCTTCTCCGCTCGATGGAGCGCATGGTGACGAACCTGCGCGAGAGCGAAGATCGCCTCGTGCACCAGGCCACCCATGACGCGCTCACCGGGCTCGCGAACCGCGCGCTCTTCAGGGATCGCGTCACGCGGGCGGCCGCGGCTCCGGGACATCGAGGGTCGATCTCGGTGATGTACATCGACCTCGACAACTTCAAGGACGTGAACGACGGGTTGGGACACGCCATCGGCGATCAGCTCCTCATGGTCGTGGCCGACCGACTCCTCAACGCCACTCGTGGTTGCGACACCGTCGCGCGACTCGGCGGCGATGAGTTCGCGATCCTCGTCCGCGGCGTTCGCTCTCACGGTGAAATCGTCATCGTCGCCGAGCGTATCGCTCGCTCGCTCGAGGCCCCGTTCGCCGTCGGCGGAACCGACGTGCGTGTGGGCGCGAGCATCGGCATCGCCTTCGGGGATCCGGGCACGTCGGCGGACGATCTCCTGCGTCAGGCGGACGTCGCCATGTATGCCGCGAAACACGGCGGAAAAGGCCGGTACGTGATCTTCGAGGAGACGATGCACCAGGCGGCACTCGAGCGTCTGGTGCTGGAGTCCGACCTTCGCTCCGCACTCGACCGTGGTGAGCTCGCGCTGTATTACCAGCCGGTCGTGCATCTCGCGAGCCGGCGCATCATTGGCGCCGAAGCGTTGCTGCGCTGGCAACACCCCGAGCGAGGGATGGTCTTCCCCGGGGACTTCATCCCGCTGGCAGAGTCGACCGGGCTCATCGTCCCGATCGGACGGTGGGTGCTCGCCGAGGCGTGCAGGCAGGCGGCGCAATGGCAGCGGCTGTTCACACCGCTCGCGAGCGCCGACCATCGCGCCGGGGGAGCACATCAGGTGCCCGAGAGCCGCCCCTTCAAGGTCGGCGTGAACATCTCGGGGGCGCAGATCCAACATCCGGACATGATCGCGGCCGTCCACGCGGCGCTGGACATCTCGGGCATTCACCCGTCGACGTTGACGCTCGAGATCACCGAGAGTGTGATGCTGAACGACACGGACACGACGCTCGCTCGCCTGCGCGAGCTCAAGGGACTCGGCCTCTCGCTCGCGGTGGACGACTTCGGGACGGGGTACTCATCGCTGAGTTATCTGCAGCGCTTTCCCATCGACGTGCTGAAGATCGACAAGACGTTCGTGGACCCGATCGGCTCGGGCGGGCAGCCGGCTTCCCTCACGCGTGCGATCGTCGCTCTCGGCGATGCCCTCGGGCTCGACATGGTGGCCGAGGGGATCGAACGGGTGGAGCAGGTCGAGGGGTTGAGATTCCTCGGGTGCACGCTCGGCCAGGGTTACCACTTCTCACGCCCTCTTCCCGCGGCGCAGTTCACGGCGCTGCTCACGCAGGGGCTCCCCGGAGATTTGTCGCCCCGGGAAGGCATTGCCGCGGTTGCCGCGGGTTGATACTCCCCCGTGTCATTCCGAGCGGAGGCGCCGCCAGGCGCCGGAGTCGAGCAATCGCAGGGGCGCTGGTAGAGAGACCCCTCTCCCTGGAGAACTGCGATTCCTCGCTGCGCTCGGAATGACGGCGCCTCCGAATCCCTAGTCCGCTCGGCGCGGTAACGGCCGTCCGTGTGCCGCCATGTGTGGCGTGAGGCGGGCCGAGGCGACCTGGCGTCCGCACACGGAGCACGGCACGCAGCAGGGCACCGGGTGCATGACTGCCAACGGCGCCCGGTGACACGGACAGTCGCATGTGTCCCCGGGCGGCGGGGTCGGCACGAACTTCACGAGCTTGGGCCTCGCGAACACGCGATACCCTCCACGACTGGGGTCAGGCGACGCTTTGCTTGGACCAAGGTGGCGCCGCGCACGTCGACGTGCAACGTTCCGGGTACTCCAACCGGAACGAGTCACATGGTCGAAGTTGCGGCGCTCTACGTCTACCCGATCAAGTCATGCGCCGGGATGTCCGTGTCGAGCGTCGAGCTCGATCGCCGCGGCGTCATCGGGGACCGGCGCTTCATGGTCGTGGATGACGCCGGCCGGTTCCTGACGCAGCGGGAGTTGCCGAGGCTGGCCCTCATCGTACCGCGAATTGCCGATGGCATGGTCACGCTCGCGGCGCCGGGCTCTCGAGCGATCACGGTGCCCATTCTCGAGGAAGGGCCGCGGCGATCCGTCGTCGTCTGGCGAGATACGTGCGACGCGCTCGACCAGGGGGATGACGCGAGTCGGTGGCTGAGCGCGCACCTCGGGCTCCCGTGTCGGCTCGTGCGACTCGCCGACGGGTGGAAGCGGCTCGTCGATCCGACCTACGCCACGCGTCCCGACGACGAGGTGAGCTTCGCCGACGCGTACCCGCTCCTGCTCATCGGGGAGGCGTCACTCGAGGACCTCAACACGCGCCTCGGGACGCCGCTGCCGATGAATCGCTTTCGGCCTAACGTGGTAGTGCGCGGCTCGGCGCCATTCGCGGAGGATGACTGGCGCGACATCGTCATCGGCGACGTCCGTGCGACGGTGGTGAAGCCGTGCGCGCGCTGCGTGACGACGCTGGTGGATCAGGAGACGGGAGCGCGCGGGAAGGAGCCGCTGCGCACGCTCGCGACGTACCGTCGTCGCGGGGACGGCGAGGTCTACTTCGGGCAGAACGTGATTCACGCGGGGCGGGGCGCCATCACGGTGGGAGATCGGGTCGTCGTCTAGTGCCGATCAGGGCCGCTGGCGCGAGCGACTGTGACGCCGCGTAAGGTCATCGTCGTCATCCTGCCCATCCCGTCCATCCGGTTTCCTGCCGTTACGAGACCGGTCGCGATGCGGGTTCGCGCCCGAGTGTGTCGGACGGAAAAAGCGGAAAACCAGAACAGCAGGAAGGGGATGGACAGGATGGACAGGAGACCCAAGATGACCAGCGCGGCAGCGGCGTTGCTTTCGCAATCGGCCTGAAGGACAGAGGGGAACGGCTGCCCGGGACGCCACCGTCTCTGATCCCCGCTCCCCTCGTCTCTCAGGCCGTTGCGAGATCCGCCCGCCCGCGCGCGGACCCATCCACCGTGATCCGTCCCATCCGCCCGATCCATATCCCTCGGCAAGGACGCCTGCTGCTCAGCGGAGCCCGACGCGGCCGCCGCGAGGCAGGCCCGTGTGCCTTGCTGATAGCTGATAGCTGTTAGCCGAGAGCTTCGGGGTCAGAGTCCTAACCCATCGTTTTCACGCGGCCGCGTGAAAACGATGGGTTAGGACTCTGCCCCCTCACGGACCGAAAAATTGCTGCCCGAACTCGGCCCGGCCATTCCGGGCCGCCCGATCCGCGACGGCGTCCCACTCGTACGCCAGCGCGAACAACTCCACGCTCCATCGCCCGGACTTGCGTGTCGCGACCGCGTATCGGGCGTGCGGGGAGCCTGCTTCGTTCAGGGACGCATCCGCATTGCCTGCATAACGCGGCAGCCCCACGCTCCCCGGGTTGAGGACCAGGCGATCAGGCGCAACGCTCGCGACGTGCTGCGTATGACTGTGCCCGCACAGCACGAGCTCCGCGGTGACGCCATCAAGTCGTTCGGCGACTGTCGCTCGGCGAGCCAGCGCGAGCCGGCCGTCGACCTTGTCCTCCAGCAGATAGGCGGTGTCGCTCGCGGGCGTCCCGTGCACCGCGAGAACGCCATCCGCGATGTGGCGCGTTGCGGGTAACGCGCCAAGCATCGCGCGTTGCTGGGCCGTGAGTGCGCTGCGTGCGAAGACCACGCTCGGCCAGTCCGGCGCGTCGGTCGTCTGCGCCATCCAGCGGTCATGATTGCCGCGAACCGTCGGCAGGCCGAGTGTGTCGAGCAGTTCCAGCGTCTCGCGCGGCCAGAGAGGGCTCGTGACGCAATCGCCGAGATTGACGATGACATCGGGCGCGCGCGATCGAATGTCGGCGAGCACGGTTTCCAGCGCCAGCAGGTTGCCGTGAACATCGGAGATGACCGCGATCCGCATGGCCGCCTAACGCGATATTCGCCCGCCCGTCAGGCGGGCGCCTTTCCGCGCGCTCACGGGCGTCTGACGGTGTCCGGATCGCAGCTGGCACGCTGGCGCAGCCGCGCCTCGACCTCGACGCGTTCGCCCGCCGCGATCGAGAACGTGCGCGGCCCCGCGGCGTACCCCTGAGTACTCAGCTCGGCCGTGTACTGTCCGGGGCGAAGCTGGTCCCCGCGCCAGAGCGCGCCGCCCGACGGTAACTCGGCCGAGAGGACCCGGACCGTGTCGGGAAGCTCCGCCGCGGCCGGGCCCGCGATGACCACCGAGATCATGCTTCCCTCCGCACGCTGCGCGAGGCTGTCGCGCGAAACCGCGATCGACAGCGATCCGAATGCCGTGTCGGCGAGCTGGACGGTGGGTGGGAAGCGGCGTTCCACCCAGACCTCGACGCCGCGCTCGGGAACGCAACCGCTGTCGCGCAGGGGTGGGCGGCACGCCATCGCAAAACCCAAGGCGCTGAGAACGAACGAAGCCGTGAGAGGCGAGCTCACCGGGACCGAGCCTCGAGGAGGTTGTCAGCGGGAATCGGCTCCGCGCCGCGGCCTCGAAGTTCATTCCCGTGCTGCCGCGCGTCAATCGGAGCGAAGCGCTGTCATGGTCATCCCCGCGACCACGCACTTTCCACGTATGCGACGCGAAGTCCCGCTCGCTGTTGGTTGCGGAAGCTGCCCGACCCGAAGCTCGCCCCGCCCAGCACGAGCTCGCACTCGAGCGTGTGGGCCACATGCACGCGATGGTGCACGAGGGCCAGGTGGCAGCCCTTGCCGCGGAACGCCGGCACCACCGCACCACCACCGAGACTCGCCACGTTCTCGCGGACGCCGAGCGATCCCACCCCGGCCGGGACGCCATTGTAGCGAACCAGGAAGTGCACCACGCCCGGGCGCACGCTGGTGCGCACCGCCTCCATAGCCGCCTCGCGCCAGCTCGCGTGCCACTCGAATCCGTCCGCCGTCGCCCGAACGAACTCCTCGAGATTGGCGTCCGTGACCGGCTCGATGCCGATGCCCGCGGGCAGGGTTGGCGGTGTGGGCTCGGGCAGTCCGTAGAGGATGGCCTGCTCGAACTCGCGCTGTACGAACCCAGCTCCCGCGAGTGAGGCCGACACCTCACGCGTGAACGCCATCGGCGCGACGTAGAATGTCGGCTCGAGGAGGTCGGCAGCGAAGAACCCGAGGATCTCGTCGAGCCGGCCGACATCCTCGTGACCGAAGCAGAAGACCTTATTGCCCGGCCACGCATGAGGCGACTTCGACGCAATCGACTTTCCGAACTGCGCGACGCACGGCGCCGATGGGTCGGGTGTCGTCGACTGCGACAGGCTCACCTCGGGCGCGACGAATCGCTCGATGCGACGCGCGAGCTCGGTCGTGAGAACCGGCACCTCTCGCATGCCCGCGTGCAATCAGTACTCGGCGTACGATTCGTGAGGGAAGCAGTACAGCCACCGCTCGCCCGGCTCGGCCGAGGCGACCACGGGGTGCCCGCTCGAGCGTGCATGCTTGCTCGCGTGCTGGTTCGGCGAGCTGTCGCAGCACAGCGTCGCGCCGCACTCCTGGCACGTTCGCAGGTGAAACCAGCGTGAGCCGGTCTTCACGCATTCATCACACTGGCGCAGTTGCGGTCCCTTCACGCTGGTGATGGCGGTGATGTCCGCACAGGCGGCGTTGGGCATCTCGGTTCCTCGCGTTCGTGAGTCGCGACCGTATCGGTCGCATCGCTCCGGGTCATGAGCGCCCCTCGATCGCTCGGGCGCGCTCCTCGGTTCGCTGGTCCAGCACGGCGCGGATCGCGGCGATCAGTGGCGGGTTCGCCGTGTGCTGTCGGCCATATGCAAGGTTGAACCGGTAATCGAAGTCCGGTGGATTCCGTCCCTGGGTGTGCTGGAGAATGGTCTCGAGCTTGTCGAGTGCCTTGGCGAGCTTTGCTTCCGGCGTTTCCGCCGCCTCGTACTCATCCCACAGTGTGATGATCTCCCGCCTGGGGCCATCGGGCAGTGGTTCGACGAGGGTGAGGAGGTCGCGGCGCTCGTCGGCGGACTTTCCACCTGTCGCTCCGGCGGCCGCGCGACGCGCCTGCTCTGGCGCCGGTACGTCACCGGCGATTGCTTCACCCAGGTCGTGAATGATGCAGATCTTCACGAGCCTCGCGAAATCGACGTCAGGGAACTCGGGCTCGAGTACCAGCGCCATGAGACACAGGCGCCAGGTATGCTCGGCCACGCTTTCCTGGTCACCGGTGGACGTGTACCCGCTGCGGACGGTCGTCTTGAGCCGTTCGGCGGACTGGAGGAACTCGAGAATGCCGGTCAGGCGTGCGTCATCCATGCCAGGAATCTACCCGTCTCCCCGCTGGTCCCGCTCACCGGGGACAACACGATACCGGGCGGCGGTTGCGGCCCTGGCACTGGCTGCTGCCTGCGCGCCACCGGCCTCGCGATCGACGTCCCCGGTGTCCGACGAGCTCTTTCCGACGGGCACGTTCTCCATCATTGCCTACGATTCCGCCACCGGCCAACTCGGCGGGGCGGTGCAGTCACGTGTGTTCTCGGTCGGCAACGGCGTCCTGTGGGCCGAGGCGGGTGTGGGCGTCGTCGCTACGCAGGCGATCGTAGACGTGAGTTACGGGCCGCAGGCGCTCGCCTTGCTCCGAGAAGGCAAGTCGCCGGCGGAAGTCGTGAAGACTGTGTGGGAGCGCGACCCGGATCCCGACAGCGTCCGCTGGACGAAGTACGGGCGCCAGTTCGCCGTCATGGACGCGAAGGGGAACGTCGCCGCATACACGGGTCCGAAGGCGAGCGCCTGGGCCGGCGACGCGCAAGCGAAGCACGTCTCGGCGCAGGGGAACATTCTCGCCGGGCCGGGCGTGGTGGACTCGATGTTGTCGGCGTATGCCCGCTCCGAGGGGTCGCTGGCGATTCGTCTCGTGGCCGCGCTCGAGGCAGGGCAGGCTGCAGGTGGCGACACGCGCGGGAAGCAGAGCGCGGCGCTTCTCATCGTGAAGAAGTGCGGCGGCGTCTGGCTGCATAACGACGTGGTGTTGCGGCTCCAGGTGGACGACAACCCGGAGCCGATCGCGGAGCTGCGGCGTCTCGTGGAGAAGGCGCCGCAGCGTCCGCGCGGGGTCACCGACGCGGTCCGCGACCCGGCGTGCCGTTGAATCCAGGCACGGCGTGCGGGTCGCCTAACGAATACGGACGGTCCGCGTTGTCGGCGGGCCGCTCGGCTGCTTGACGACGATCGTGTACGGGTCGGCGAACGGCGGGTCCAGGCGGACCTCGCGCTCGGTGTAGCGAATGTCGCCCGGACAGAGTATGCCGGGGCCCTCGCCGTCGTGGCCGCGCGCCACGAACGTAGCGCTCTCCGTGGTCTGGGTAACGATGAGTCGCTCGAACCGGCGGCATCCGCCGGACTGCACGGTGACGCGAACGGTGAACG
>DASURJ010000679.1:0-5839 GCA_036280115.1 Gemmatimonadaceae bacterium | reverse complement strand
GGTGCGCCTGGCCTCGACGCTCGGTCGCGGCACCTGCGTCGTGCTCGATCTGCCCTCGGCGTGCGGCGCGGGATGACGCCGTGGCTCACGTGTCCTGCAGGACGAACGTGACCTTCAGCAGCACCCGGTACTCCGTGATCTTGCCGTTGTCGATCACCACTTTCTGGCTCTTCACCCACGCGCCGGTCAGGTTGCGGAGCGTCTTGTTCGCCCGGGCGATCCCTGTCTGAATGGCGTCGTCGAAGCTCTTCGTGGATGAGGACTGGATCTCGGTGATTTTTGCGACGCTCATGGGTCCCTCGGGTTTGGGGTAGCAGGACAGTGGCGTCGGCGGGGGCGCGAGGCAAGACCGATTCGACACGGGTCGACACTGGGGATATCGGTTTGCCGCGGGCGAGTCCAACTACCAGTATTGGAGGGAGACCGCACTCGCCCTTGTTTCCGCGCCGCCCATGCCTCGCCTCGCACGTCCCGCCGCACTCGGACTCGCCCTCCTCTGCTCGTTCGCCGTGGCGACGACGGCCCGGTCGCAGCAAGAGCGCGCCCCAAAGCGGTCGCGCGCGGACACGCTGCGTGGCTCGTTCACGACCCCCGGCCGCGCCTGGTGGGACGTCACCTTCTACGACCTCCACGTCGCCATCCGGCCTAACGACAGCACGATCGCCGGCCGCAACGGGATCACGTACAGGGTCCTGAGGCCGGCGAGCGAGATGCAGATCGACCTCATGGAACCGCTCGTGGTCGATAGCATGGTCCAGGACGGCCGTCGCGTGCGTTTTCGCCGCGAGGGCGCCGCGCACTTCGCTACGCTCGCCGCCGCACAACGCGCGGGCGAGCACAAGACCATCACGGTCCACTACCACGGCAAGCCGCGGATCGCGAAGAACCCGCCGTGGCAGGGTGGATTCACGTGGGCCAGGGACAGCCTGGGCCGGGACTGGGTCGTCACCACCGACCAGGGGATGGGAGCATCGGTCTGGTGGCCGAACAAGGACACGCAGGCCGACGAGCCCGACTCCCAGCGCGTCGCGCTCACCGTCCCCGACCCGCTCATCAACGTCTCGAACGGCCGGCTCCGCAGCACCAGGAAGCACTCCAACGGGACGACGACCTACGAATGGTTCGCGGTGAACCCGATCAACAACTACGCGATCGCCGTCGCGGCCGGGAACTACGCCCACTACACGGAGACGTACGAAGGGCTGAAGGGCACGCTGACGATGGACTTCTGGCCGCTCGACTACAACCTCGCGAACGCGAAGCGGCAGTTTCCGCAGGCGCGCACGATGATGAAGTGCTTCGAGCACTGGTTCGGCCCGTATCCGTGGTACGAGGACGGGTACAAGCTGCTGGAGGTGCCCAACACCGGGATGGAACACCAGAGTGCCGTCTCGTACGGCAACTGGTACGCGAACGGCTACCGGCGACGCGATGCGTCAGGCACCGGCCTCGGCCTCGAGTGGGATTTCATCATCATCCACGAGAGCGCGCACGAGTGGTTCGGCAACAACATCACCGCAAAGGACAACGCGGACATGTGGGTGCACGAGAGCTTCGCGAACTACGCGGAGGGCTTGTACACCGAGTGCCTGTTCGGCAAGGACGCGGGCGCGCGGTACATCATCGGCAACCGGCGCGGCATCCGGAACGACCGCCCGATCATCCCGGACTACGAGGTGAACGACCAGGGGTCGGGCGACATGTATCCGAAGGGCGGTGAGATGCTGCACACGATCCGCCATATCGTGAACGACGACGCGAAGTGGCGCAGCATCCTGCGCGGCCTGAACGAGACGTTCCGGCACCAGACCGTCATGGGGAAGCAGATCGAGGACTACCTCAGCACGCAGGCGGGGGTGAACCTCGGAAAAGTGTTCGATCAGTATCTGCGGACGACCATGATTCCGACGTTCGAGTACCGCCTCGCCGGAGATACGCTCTGGTATCGGTGGAGCGACGTCGTGCCCGGGTTCGACATGCCCGTTCGCGTGACGCTCGACTGGCCGACGTGGACGCTCGTCCGCCCCACGGAATCGTGGCAGATGGCTCGCGTGAAGCTCGGAAACCCGTCGGACTTCAGGGTGGACGAAAACTTCTATGTCGTCCCTAAATTGGTTCGTTAGGGGTCAGAGTCCTAACGTACCGTTTTCGCGCACGACATGTCGGACTCATTCGAGTTCACTCAGCTCCTTCGAGCGCACGCGGCCGGAGACGAGTCCGCGCTCGACCAACTCTTCCCGCAGGTGTACGACGAGCTCCGCCGCATGGCCGCAGGACGCCTGCGACACGAGCGACCCGACCACACGCTCGGCGCCACGGAGCTCGTGCACGAGGCGTTCTTCCGGCTCGTACAGCTCGACCGGATCGATTGGCAGAGCCGCGCCCATTTCCTCGCGATCGCATCACAGGCCATGCGGAACGTCCTGCTCGATCACGCGGAACGACGGGGCGCTCAAAAGCGCGGCGGTGGAGCCCGCCCGGTCACGCTCGAACGCCTGGACGTCCCGAACGACATGCCCACCGACGACGTGCTCGCGCTCTGCGAGGCGCTCGAACGGCTCGAGAAGCTCGAGCCGCGTCAGGCACGCGTCGTGGAGTGTCGCTTCTTCGGTGGCCTCAATCTGGACGAGACCGCCGAGGCGCTCGGGATCTCGGCGGCGACGGTGAGCCGTGACTGGACGATCGCGCGGGCGTGGCTGCACGCGCAGCTCGCCGAGTCGTCCACGACGCGGTGAGGCGCGTGTGAACGATCCCCGTTGGCAGCGAGTGCAGGACCTGTTCTGGTCCACGCGCGAGCTTCCGGCCGACGCCCGCGACGAGAGGCTGCGCCTTGAATGTGGCGACGATACGGAGCTGCTCGAGGAGGTCCGACGGATGCTCGCCGCCGATGCTGGCGAAGGCATTCTCGACCACACGGCATCGGTCACGCCACTCGCCGATCGCCTGGCTGACACGCCCATGCACGATCGCGTCGGTCCGTACGTCGTGACCGAGGAGATCGGACGCGGTGGTATGGGTGTGGTGTATCGCGCGCACGATCCGCGGCTCCGTCGCGACGTCGCACTCAAGTTTCTGCCGGCGGCATGGACGAAGGATCGGAACGCGAAGTCGCGCTTCATCAATGAAGCGCGCGCGGCGTCAGCGCTCGACCACCCGCACAACTGCCCGGTGTACGACATCGGGTCCACGGAAGACGGCCGGCTGTACATCGCGATGGCGTACTGCGCGGGGGGATCGCTCGCCTCACGCCTCGCGTCTGGCCCGTTGTCCATCGCCGACGCCGTGCGGATTGCCACGGAGGTGGCGGGTGCGCTCGAACGCGCGCACGAAGCAGGGATCGTCCACCGTGACGTAAAACCAGCGAACATCGCGTTCACGGAGCGCGGAGAGGCGCGCGTGCTGGACTTCGGCGTCGCCGTGCTGGGGGAGGACGAGTGGGCGGCGCCGCGCATTTCGGCCGGGACGCCCTCGTACATGGCGCCGGAACAGGTGCGTGGGGGCGCGGTGGACCGGCGGACGGACGTCTGGGCGCTCGGGGCGGTGCTGTTCGAGATGCTCACCGGCCGGCGGGCGTTTCCGGGAACGAACGCCGACGCAACGCACGCGATCGTGCACGACGCCCCGCCCGACGTGCGCACCCTGCGGCCGGACGTGTCGGCGGACATCGCGAGCGTCGTTAGGCGCGCACTGGAGCGGGAACCGGAGCGTCGGTTCGCCACCACGGCCGAGATGGCGGCAGCGCTGCGTAGCGCGAGCGACGGCGCGGGACGAGCGGAGGCAGGGCGATGGCGGCGGTGGCGTTTCGGCGCTATCGCCGCCGGCGGAGCGCTCCTCGCCATCGCCGGTTTTGCGCTGTCGCGGGCCGGTGGTCCCGAGGGGGCGTCGCGCGGTCTCGACGCGGCCGCCGTCGCCATTCTGCCCTTCCGCGTGAGCGGCGAGCCATCCATCGCGTACCTTCGCGAAGGGATGGTCGACCTCCTCGCCGCGAAGCTCACGGGGGAAGGCGGGCTGCGTGCGGTGGACCCGCGCGCGGTCTACGTGAGCTGGCAACGCGTCGCGGGCAGCGACACCGTCGATCTGCCGATCGACGCCGCCAGGGCACTGGCAGGGCGCGTGGGCGCCGGGAACGTGCTGCTCGGCGAGGTCGTGGGCACGGTCGCGAACCTCATTGTCAACGCGTCGATCACGGACTCTCGCGGGACGGAGGTCGCTCGCGCGACGGCGCAGGGGGCGCACACCGATCTCGCGTCGCTCGTCGACCAACTGGTCGCACAGTTGCTCACCGCGAGCGCAGGCGAGGAGCCTCAGGGCCTGAGCGCACTGACGACCAGGTCGCTTCCGGCATTGCGCGCATACCTCGAGGGACAGGCTGCCTATCGGCGCGGGCGGTATGGCGAAGCGCTCGAGCGATACGGACGCGCACTCGATCTCGACTCGACGTTCGCGCTCGCCGGGCTCGGGCTGACCATCGCGGATGGCTGGGTCGGCACCGGGCACGCGCGCCAGCGCGGGCGGGCGGTCGCGTGGCAGTGGCGCGACCGCATGAGTCCGCGGGATCGTGCGCTGCTGTTCGCTCAGGTCGGGCAGCACTATCCTCGACCACCCACGGCGCACGAGCAGCTCGTGGCCACCGAGGAGGCGCTCCGCCTCGCTCCCGATCGCGTGGAGCTGTGGCAGTCGCTCGGCGACTACTACCTGCATTACGGGCGGATGGGCGGCGTCGAGGCGTGGGAGGCATACGCGGAACGGGCATTTCGGCGGGCACTCGAGTCGGACTCGGCGTTCTCGTCGGCCATGCATCACCTCACGATCCTGTATGCGCGTCAGGGACGGCGCGACGAGCTCCGCAGGCTGGTGGACGCGACGCGCCAGTACGTCCCCGAGGGCGCAACGGCCGATTTCGTGCGGTGGCGGGCGGGTTTGGCGTTAGGCACCGGGAGTAT
Source organism: Gemmatimonadaceae bacterium (assembly GCA_036280115.1). Taxonomy (GTDB): domain Bacteria; phylum Gemmatimonadota; class Gemmatimonadetes; order Gemmatimonadales; family Gemmatimonadaceae; genus JAJKIV01. The sequence continues at coordinate 896 of DASURJ010000679.1, read as the reverse complement.
CGACTCCGTGGCGCTCGACTCGATGGCGACGGAAGCCATCGGGTGGATCGGCATGATCAGCCAGGATGATGGCGTGGATGTCCCGCTCGGCGAGCACGCGCTGCGGTTACGCGTCGCGCGCCCGGGAACCAGGGGCGAGCGGCTCGAGCGACAGCTGAGCGTGCATATGCTCGCACTCAACGGCGGGCACCCGGAAGCGGCAGCGGCGCTGGCCGACGCCACGCGAGACGGGCAGCCCGACTCCAGCTTCTTCCTCCGACTCCGCGTGCTCGACGCGCTGTTCGGGGATGGCGATCGCGCGTCCGGTGCGGAAGCGGCGGCAGCGTTAGGGTCGGCGACCGATACGGTGGCCGCACGGTTGAACGCGTGCGTTCGTCATCTGTGGCAGGCGGTGGACACGCTCGGGATGCGGGATGTACCGGCCGGGACCGGGCTCCCGCGACCGGAGTCCGGCAACGCGTCGATTTACGAGCAGCTCTGCGAAACAGGGGTCGCGGCGCTTCGCGCGAGCCAGCGCCACGATGCCTCGGCGAGGCGAGCGGTCGGGCGGCTCGATGACCTCTACCGGGCCGGCCCGTTGGAGTTCTATCCGGGCGACGGCCACGTGGAGTACGTGCCGATCCTGACCGCGCGCGTGCTCGAGGCACATGGCGATCCCGCCGCGGCGCTCGCCGCATTGCAGCGCCGCCCGTACTTCATCGGATGGAACCCGTACCTGGCGGCGGGCCTACGGTACGAAGGACGTCTCGCGGCGGCGATCGGTGATCGAGATGGGGCCGTACGCGCCTACAAGCACTACCTCGCCCTCCGATACGCGGCTAGTCCTGAGCTCCGAGCTGTGACCGACAGCGTGCGAGATGAGTTGCGGAGGCTCGAGGCTCGATAGGATTGGAGGA
>DASURJ010000678.1:0-5036 GCA_036280115.1 Gemmatimonadaceae bacterium | reverse complement strand
TAGGCGGACCGCCACGCCAACGCGCCGCGCCCCGTCAATGAGCTCCGTCGCCGTCTCGGTGCCAAGCGCCAGATTCACCGCGCTCCGCACGTCGGCCACCGACACCCCGTGGCGAGCGAGCGCGTCACGACGCACATCGATCCCGATCTGCCCCGTCCCCTCGCTCACTTCGACGGCGACGTCCGCCGCGCCACGCACACCCGCGACCACACGCCTGATGGCCTCCGCGGTCACCCGGTTCTGCTCGAGTTCCGGCCCCACCACCTTGATCCCGAGATCGGTACGGATCCCACTCTCTGCCTCGTCGAGCCGCATCGCCAGTGGCTGCGTGAAGGACACCCAGAGTCCCGGCACGACACGCAGCGCGGAGTCGAATGCCGCCACGAGCCCCTCACGATCACGCGCCGTCGTCCACTCGTCCCGAGGCTTCAGGATGACGTACATGTCTCCCTCGAAGAGCCCCATGGCCTCGGTCGCGAGATCCGGACGCCCCTCCTTCGTGACGACGGTCTTCACCTCCGGGAATTGCCGAACGATGCGCTCGGCCTGCAGCGAGAGCCGCGTCGCGTCGCCCAGTGCGACGCTCGGCAACCGACGCGTATTGATCAGAATCGACCCCTCGTCGAGCTTCGGCATGAACTCGCTGCCGATGAGCCCTAACGAACCGACTGCCGCCACCACCAACACGGCCGCGGCTCCCACGACCACGCGCCCGTGGCCGAGCACCCACTCCAACGCGCGTCGGTACCACTCGCGCAACGCTTCCTGCATGCGGCTCGGCCGTTCGTGCGCGTGGCGCAGCAGCCACGCGGAGACGGCGGGCACGTACGTGAGCGCCAGGAGCAGCGAGCCGAGGACCGCGCAGACGACCGTGAATGCCATTGGCTTGAACATCCGCCCTTCCATTCCATCGAGCGCGAAGATCGGGATGTACACGGCAACGATGATCGCGATGCCGAACAGCACCGGCCGGCCGACTTCGATGGCCGCGTTACGGAAGAGCGCGAGCCGCTCCTCGTGCGCGTTCGGAGGCTCCTTTTCGAGCCGCCGAATGAAGTTCTCGACCATCACCACCGAGGCATCCACCATCAGCCCGAAGTCGAGCGCGCCCAGGCTCATGAGGTTCGCTGAATAGCCGAACAGATGCATCCCGGCGAAGGCAGCGAGCATCGAGAGCGGGATGACCGACGCCACGATCAGCGACGCTCGCACGTTCCGGAGGAAGAGGAACAGCACGGCAATCACGAGCAGTCCGCCCTCGAGCAGGTTCTTGACGATCGTGTGTGTCGTTCGCGCGACGAGCTCGGTCTGATCGTAGAACGGCGTAACGCGAACGTGCGACGGCAATGCCGTCTCGATTTCGGCCATCCGCTCGCGCACCGCCGCAATTACGCGGCGTGAGTCGGCGCCCTTGAGCTTGAGTACCATCCCCGCCACGACTTCGCCCCGCCCATCCTGCGTTACCGCCCCTTGCCGAGGCAGCGCACCCGACCGCACCGTCGCCACATCAGCCACGCGCACCGCGGTGCCACCGGTCGCGCGCAACACGATCGACCCCAGCTCGTCCGCCGACGCGACTCGCCCGAGCCCGCGAATGGTGTAGCGCTCGCCGCCACGCTCCACGTACGCCCCGCCGAACGTGAGGTTGTTGTCGGCAAGCGCGCGGCTCACGTCATCGAGCGTCAGCCCGTGCGCCGCGAGTTGCGTCGGATCCACCTCGACGTGGATCTGCTCCGTGTGCCCGCCCCACGAGTTGACGTCCGACACGCCAGCGACCGTTCTGAGCCGCGGACGAATCACATAGTCGTGCAGCGTCTTGAGCTCGGCGAGCGACATGGAATCGCTCGTGACCGTGTACTGGTACAACTCACCCATGGGGGTCGACACGGGACCGAGCGATGGCGCGACGCCGTCGGGCAGAGAGCTCGCCGCGTCGTTCAGGCGCTGCTGCACCAGCGTGCGCGCGAAGTAGATGTCCATCTTGTCGGGAAACGGAACCGTGATGAGCGATAGTCCCGCCTTCGACACCGACCGCACCCCCTCCGCGCCAGGCAATCCCATGAGCGACGACTCGAGCGGATACGTGACGAGGCGCTCCACCTCCTCGGGCGCGAGCCCCGGCGCGGTCGTGATGACCTCGACGCGCGTGCCGGTGAGATCGGGGAATGCGTCGAACGGAACGCGCATCACGGCAAAGAGACCGGCCGCGACGAGCGTCAGCACGCCGCCGACAATGAACAGGCGCTGGCGCAGCGCGAACGTGATGAGAGCACGCATCGTCAGGCACCTCCCCGCCGTCGCAGCAGCTCCGCCTTCGCCACCGCGGCACCGGTGGTGACAACCGGCGCGCCGCACTCCAGGCCGGCGAGGATCTCTGCCCGGTCTCCCGAGCGGCGTCCCACGCGAACCCGGACGGCCTCGAGCTCCACACCACCCGGCCGGTCACGCGCCGTGATCACCACCGTGTCACCGTCGAACGCCTGGACTGCCGCGGCCGGAACGGTCAACGTCGCGGCGTTAGGCGGGCCGATCAGCTCCGCCGTCGCATACATCTCGGCGCGTAGGCGTGCCGCGGGCGCGTCCACCTGCGCCTGCACCGCCAGGGTACGCGTCGCCGAGTCGAGCGTCGGTGCGACACGCGTGACGTGGGCAGCGAACGCGTCGCCGGGAAATGCCGGGACGCGGAACTGCACCGCCGCGCCTGGCTCCACCAGGCCCAGCGCCCGCTCCGGCAACTGCATTTGCAGCACGAGCGACGTCGTTCGGCTCACCGTCACGAGCGGCGCGCCAACGAGCACGACCTCCCCCGGTCGTGCCGCAATACTCACGACCACACCGTCGATGGGCGCGCGCACCAGCACCTCGTGCTCGTCGATGCCCGCGGGCACTGCACCGGCACCAACGAGATGGCTGCGCACGGCGCGAACTCGGTCGAGCTCCGCGCGAGCCTGCGTCTCGATCGAGCGTGCCCGGGCCAGCGCGGCCCGCGCCCGCTCGAGGTCTCCGAGCGACAGCGCCTTGATGGCGTACAGTCGCTCGGCGCGCGCCGCAGCGCTCTCGGCAAGCGCGCGCTCTGCCGCCGCCTCCACGTCCGCCGCCGTCGCCTTCGCGAGCGCGCTCACCGCGTCCATCATCTCGTGGCTGTGCACGGCCACGAGCACCTGACCCTTTCGAACGTCGTCGCCGATGTGCGCCAGTACGCGCGTCACTCGCCCTTCGGCAATGGCGCCGAGCGACTGCGTCTCGACGGGGTCGAGGACCAGGCGAGCCGGCGCGGACCACGTGTCACGCCACGGGAGTGATTCGGCCGGGGCAATGACGAGCCCCGCGAGGCGGGCCGCGGCGGACGAGAGCAGCGCCGTGTCGCGTACTTCGGCCGCCGGTGCAGGTGCCTCGGGGCGCTCGTCGCCGCTGCACGCGGTCGCCGACGACAGCACGAGCAGCAGCACCAAAGCGATCGCGACGCCTGATGGGCCGACAGCAGGCGACGCAACCACGCCAGGGCTGCGCGCCCGGCGTCCGCTCGCGTTTTCTCCGGTGATAACGGTATCGGTACTCATGGTATCGTAAGCGAGTCGAGTGGCGACGCGCCGAGGGCGCGCAGCAGGTCGATGTGGGCAATGCGGACGTCTGCAACCCAGCGCAGCGCTGCAGTCAATGTCTCCGCGCGAGCGCGCCGAGCCTCGAGCAGCTCGAGCAAGGAGCTACCGCCAGCCTCATACGCAGCGCTCGCGATGGCGGCCACCTCTGCGGCTCTAGCGACGACGGAGTCGGCGCCGGCAGGCTGCGCCGCGAGCAGCGCGTGATAGCTCTCCACCGAGGTAGTGACGCTGGTGCGAATCGATTGTTCGGCCGCACGACGCTCCACTTCCGCGAGCTCGAGCTCGGCAGCAGCGCGGTCCCGCGCCGCCGTGTTGCGGCTGAAAAGCGGGAGCGGAACGGCCACGCCGATCACGCGCGTGGAGTAGCCTGCCGTCTGCTTCGTGCCCGCCTGAAGGACGATGTCGGGAAGTACCGCGCGGCGCTCGGCCGACAGGCGATGCCTTGCGGCATCCTCCGCCGCGCGAAGCCCGGCGAGCTCGCTTCGGGACGCCAGCGCCCGCTCGACCGCGACGTCTGTCGACGGAACCGCCGCGATGTGCGCAAGCTGGACCGTCATCGACGCAACGGACGGCAGCGCGTCAGGCGACACGCCCACGGCTCGCGCCAGGTCGGCCGTCGCTTGCGCCCAGGCCGATCGGGCCGACGCTTCCAGTACGAGGGCACGGTCTCGCTCGACACTCGTCCGCATGGCGGAGACTTCCGCCACCGCGCCCTCGCGGGCGCGCTCGGCCTCGAGCCGCGCGAGACGCTCGGCGTCCGCGCGCTGTTCCTCTGCGAGGTCGAGCAACGCGCGAGCAAGCGATGCGCGCCAGAACGTGCGCGCCGCGTTGGCTTCTACGTCCCGCATGATGGACGTCGAGTCGGCGAGCGCCCGCCGGTCGATGTCGCGCGCGCTGGCGCGGAGCGCGAGTCGCCGCCCGGTGACGTCGATCGACTGCGTCACGGTCGCGAACGCGTCGTGTTGAAGTGGGCTGCCGAGGTTCTCCTGACGCCACTCGACAACCGGGTTCGCGAACGCGGCGTCCTGTCGTGCGAGCGCGACCACCGCATGGCGGCGGGCTGACGCCGCCGGCCCGGCCGGGTGGTTCGCCCGCGCGAGGGCCACGGCATCGCCGACCGTGAGCGGCACGGGCAGTGATGCGCGACTACTCGACTGCGCCGCGAGAACGAGCGGCGTTCCCGACGCGAGCGATCCGCACGAGGCGATCGCTACCATTACTAGGCGCGACGCCGAGGTCATCGGTCATCCCCGTCGTCGCGCTCGTCGCGTTGCGCAACCGGTCGCGTCAGCTCCCCCGTGCTTCCGACGGTACGCTCGCCGCGAGCGGTCGGATTCGCGTATGCGCTGGCCGCACCGTGCCGGTACACCAGCAATCCGCCGCCGTGGCCCACCTGCGCACCCGCGGCGACGAGCCCTACGGCCCCGGCCGCCG
>DASURJ010000677.1:0-6144 GCA_036280115.1 Gemmatimonadaceae bacterium | reverse complement strand
TGTCGCCCACTGCACCCTGAATGCAGCGCGTCTACCAATTCCACCACTTCGGCGGGGAGAGGAAACGTATCGGGGCCGGGGGTGAAAGGCAACGCTGCCAGGTGTAATGCCGAGGCCACTTTGCCTGCTGTTTCGTCGCTCCTATTCTTTCGTCGTTCAGCGGGCACCTGCGGCGCGCGCCGCGCCCGGCACCTGGCCGGATGCACCGAGCGGAACCGATGGCCAAAGACGCCAAGACCGACGACCGACAGATCGTCGCGCGGAACAAGCGCGCTCGGCACGACTACCACATCCTGGACAGCTGGGAGGCGGGCCTCGTTCTGACCGGCACCGAGGTGAAATCGCTTCGCGACGGGAAGGCGACCATGACGGACGCGTACGCCCTCGTGAAGGACGGTGAGGTGTTCCTCCTGAACCTCCACATCTCGCCATACGAGAAAGGCAACCAGTTCAACCACGAGCCGACGCGCACCCGGAAGCTGTTGCTGCACCGCAAGGAGATCCGTCGGTTGATCGGGGCGGTCGAGCGGCAGGGGCTCACGTTGATCCCGCTCGAGCTGTATTTCCGGAACGGAGTAGCGAAGGTGAATCTGGCGCTGGGGAAGGGGAAGAAGCTTCACGACAAGCGTGCGGATGACCGCAAGCGAACCGACGAGCGCGAGATGGCTCGCGTCGCGCGAGTCCGATGATCGCCGCACTGGCGCTGCTGGTGCAGCAGGCTGCGGTCCAGCCGTTCACGAACGTCACGATCCGACACGGCGAGAGCTCCGCCAGCGTGCCCGTCGTGCTCATGGAGCGGGGCCCGTTCGTCGGCGCCGACACGCTCGCGGCGTTGCTCTCGGGTACGGTCACGCGGGCGGCTGACGAGTACGTGATCGCCGCTGCGGGCATCCGCGCGATCGTCGTGCCCCATGTTCCGTTCGTCCGCATCGGCGAACAAACGTTGCCCTTGCCGGCGGATCCGGTCGTCCGGGCCGGAAAACTCTACGTCCCGTATGCCTTTTTGAGCGACCTCCTGCCACGCGTGGCGAAGGGGGTAACGTTCGACGACCGGCGAGGCGTGCTGCGTCGCGAGCTTGCGGTTGCGCCGGCGGCGCGGCCCGCGTCGTCCTCGACGGCGCGAGAGAAAGCGCGTCCCGCGAAGCAACCGATGTTCACGGTGGTGGTCGATGCCGGGCACGGCGGTCCCGACGCAGGCATGCGTGGTCCCATCGGTGCAAAGTGGCAGATCCGCGAGAAGGACATAACGCTCGCGGTCGCGCGGGCCTTGCGCGAGGAGCTGATCGAGCGCGGCGTGGCGGTCATCATGACGCGCTCCACGGATACACTGATCGCGCTGAGCGACCGCGGCCGAATCGCGAATTCGAAAAAAGGGGACGTGTTTCTCTCCGTGCACGTGAACGCCGCCAGCCCTCGGTGGAAGCAGCCCGGTGCTGCGCGCGGCTACGAGACGTATTTTCTGTCCGAGGCGCGCACCGAGGATGCGAAACGCGTCGAGGCGATGGAAAACGAAGTCGTGAAGTACGAGATTGCGAGCGAGGTTCCCCCGGATGACCCGCTGAGCTTCATCGTGCATGACATGGAGCAGAACCAGCACCTCCGCGAGTCGAGTGAGTTGGCCGCAACCGTTCAGCGCGGGCTCGCGAAGATTCATCCGGGCCCGAACCGCGGCGTGAAGCAGGCCGGGTTCCGCGTCCTCGTGACCGCGTTCATGCCGTCCGTGCTGATCGAGATCGGCTTCGGCACCAATCCCGCCGAGGCGCGCTACCTTCGGGATCCCAAGCGACAGCGCCAGATCGCGACGTCCATCGCCGACGCGACGATGGAGTACCTCGCGAGTTATCACCGCCGCAGCACCGCCTCGGGTCAGTGAGTCGCCCCGGCGCCACCGATCCACGACTGGCGGTCCGGTTCTGCGGCATCGATTTCCAGAATCCCGTGCTCCTCGCCGCAGGCACGGCGGCGTACGGTGAGGAACTGGACGACGTCGTTCGGCTCGATCGGCTCGGTGGAATCGTCACGAAGGCCGTGAGTCTCGAGCCGCGGCACGGCGCGCCTGCGCCGCGAGTCGCCGAGTTCGACGGCGGCATGATGAACGCGGTCGGCCTCGCGAACCCTGGCGTCGCGGTCGTTCGCGAGCGCCACCTTCCGTGGCTCGCCGAGCGATTGCACGCCGCTCGCGTACTCGTGAACGTGGTGGGCTTTCAAACCGACGAGTTCGCGCGGGTGATCGAGGCGCTTGGCGCGGACGCACCCGTCCACGGGTTCGAGATCAACGTCAGCTGTCCGAACACGAAAGCGGGCGGGGTCGAGTTCGGCGCCGACGCTCGCGCGCTCGAAGACGTCGTCGCGCGGGCGCGTGCCGTGACGACCCGGCCGCTCGTGGTGAAGCTGTCGCCGACACTCGCGGACATCGGTGGCGCCGCCCGGATCGCCGTGGACGCCGGGGCGGACGCGATCACGGTCGTGAATACCATTCCGGGGCTCGCCATCGACGTCGAGCGCCGCCGCCCGGCCCTCGGCTTCGGATCGGGGGGAGTGAGTGGGCCCGGGTTACTTCCGGTGGGGGTGCTCGCGACGTGGAAGGTGCGCAAGGCGACGTCCGTGCCGATCGTCGGCGTCGGCGGAATCACGAGTGCGGACGACGCTCTTCAGTACATTATCGCCGGGGCGTCGCTCGTCGCCGTCGGGACGGCCGCGCTTCGCGACCCACGGTTTCCCGAGCGGCTCGTTGCCGACCTGTCGGCGTGGTGTCGGACGCACGGCGTGGACTCGATCTCATCCTTGACCGGCACACTCGAATGGCCCGCGTGACAACGACGCCGATCGTAGCCCTCGACTATCCATCGAGCGCCGAGGCCCTTCGCCTGGTGAGCTCGCTTGGCGAGCGCTGCCGGTTCTACAAGATCGGAAGCGAGCTCTTCACGGCCGCCGGACCGGAGATCGTGCACCGGGTTCGCGACGCCGGTGCGCACGTGTTTCTGGACCTCAAGCTCCACGACATCCCCAACACCGTTCGCGGGGCCGCGCGTGCGGCGGCCGCGCTCGGCGTCCGGCTGCTGACGGTGCACGCTGCCGGCGGGCTCGAGATGTTGAGGGCGGCCGTCGAGGGCGGTGGGGCTGGCGTAGGGATCCTCGCGGTCACGGTCCTGACGTCGTTCGATGACGCGGGACTGGCCGATGCGACCGGCCGGCCCGGGATCACCGCGCGGGAAGAGGTGGTGCGCCTCGCGGGGATCGCGGCGACGGCTGGCGTCCACGGGGTCGTATGCGCCGGGTCCGACGCGTCAGCCGTGCGGACGCAGTTCGGGGACCGTCTCGCGCTACTGGTCCCGGGGATTCGAATGAGCGGGGGCGCCACACACGACCAGCGCCGTGTTGTGACGCCGGGGGACGCTGCCGCGGCGGGGGCCACGTACATCGTGCTCGGTCGCGCGGTATCCGGGGCTGGGGACCCGGCCGCGGCAATGAACGCGGTGCTCGCGGAGCTCGAAGGCGTGAACGTCTAGGCGATCGCGGGGACCCGGAGGATCGCTCTGATTTCGGCCGATTGGCGCGCGGACAGGAGTGCGCAGGGCACGGCATTTCGCGTGCCCGCTCCCTTGCATAACTGCGCTAAGCCCGTTAGTCTGAGAGTCTTGGCCGAAATTTTCATTTGTTCGATTGGAGCGCCCCTGTGAAAGTCCGCAGCAGCGTGAAGCCGATCTGCGAGCATTGTCGTGTCGTCAAGCGGAACGGCGTGACGCGGATCATCTGCAAGCGCAACCCCAAGCACAAGCAGCGGCAAGGCTAGGATATGGCCCGAATTGCTGGCGTTGACCTCCCTCGCGAGAAGAAGGTAGAGGTCGGCCTAACGTACATTTTTGGGATCGGGCGCTCGACCGCGCGCAAGATTCTCGACACTACGGGCGTGAGCCCTGACCTTCGCGTTCGCGATCTGAACGACGCGGACGTGAACAAGTTGCGACAGGCCATCGAACGCGATTACCGCGTGGAGGGTGCGCTCCGCACCGAGGTCGCGATGAACATCAAGCGGTTGATGGATATCGGCTCCTACCGGGGCATCCGTCACCGCCGTGGGCTCCCGGTTCGCGGGCAGCGCACGCACACGAACGCACGAACCAAGAAGGGTCCACGCCGCGCGATCGCGGGCAAGAAGAAGGTGACCAAGTAGTCATATGGCGACAGCAAAGAAGAGCAAGCGAGTCATCGAAGCCGAGGGCGTCGCGCACATCAACGCGACGTTCAACAACACGACGATCACCATTACGGACACGCACGGCAATGCGGTGTCGTGGGGGTCGTCGGGCAAGGCCGGCTTCAAGGGGTCGAAGAAGTCGACGCCGTTCGCCGCGACCGTCGCCGCGGAGCAGGCTGCGCGCGAAGCCATGTCGCTCGGCGTGCGCCGAGTGCATGTGCGGGTGCAGGGGCCGGGCTCGGGGCGCGAGTCGGCGATTCAGGCACTCGCTGCCGCGGGGCTACAGGTCAAGTCGATCAAGGACGTCACGCCGATTCCGCACAACGGCTGCCGTCCTCCGAAGCGGCGGAGGGTCTGACCGATGTCGCGTTATACCGGTCCCAGCTGCCGCCAGTGCCGTCGCGAAGGCACGAAGCTTTTTCTGAAGGGCACGAAGTGCTTCACCGAGAAGTGCCCGGTCGAGCGTCGTCCGTACGCGCCCGGCCAGCATGGCCAGAACACCGCCCGGCGGCGCAAGTCGTCCGAGTACTCGAAGCAGCTGCGTGAGAAGCAGAAGATCAAGCGCATCTACGGCGTGAGTGAGCGTCAGTTCCGCAACACGTTCGAGCGGGTCGCGACGCTGCCTGGCATCACGGGCCACAACCTTCTCGCGGCACTCGAGAGTCGGTTGGATAACGTGGTGTATCGCATGGGCTTCGCGGCAAGCCGCAAAGCAGCACGTCAGCTCATTCGCCACCGCCACGTCGAGATCAATCAGAAGACGGTCGACGTGCCGAGCTACATCGTCGATCCCGGCGAGGAAGTGCGCGTGCGCATGAAGTCGCGCGAGATGGCGTCGATCATGGCTGCCATGGATCAATCGACGCGCGGCGCGCCGCTCTCGTGGATCGCTGTCGACCGCGACACGTTCAGCGGCCGGATGCTCGAGCGCCCGCAGCGGACCAGCATTCCAATCGCCGCGCAGGAACAGCTCGTGGTCGAGTTGTATTCGAAGTAACCGCCGCGGCGACCACGGTGGTCGCTGTCAGCTGGAACTGGTTGCTGCAGGGTTGAACTGCCTCGGGACGCAACCATTCGACAGAGGGCTCCCGAGGCAGTTCGCTGACAGCTGATAGCTGGTAGCTGTTAGCTCCGTCAGGTCAGGACCCTGATTCCTATACGAGCTCACCGCGCATCAGGGGCGGGGTGGGGCGTTGCCGAGGCGATGTCTCGGTATGACCGTTTGACAATAGCGACGAAATGGCACAGGTCATCGATCTCACAGGGTTGGTCCGTCCGCAGTTGGTGGAAGCCACCAAGCGCGAGGACAACTCCAACGTGGCGGAGTTCCGCCTCCAGCCGCTCGAGCGCGGCTTCGGTCACACCCTCGGCAACGCGATGCGGCGCATGCTGCTGTCGTCGCTCCGCGGGTCGGCCGTTTGGGGCTTCCGCATTGACGGCGTGGTGCACGAGCACCAGACGATCCCCGGGGTCGTCGAGGACGTCCACCAGATCATCGCCAACCTCAAGACGCTCACGCTGTCGCTCGCCGATGACCTCGACGAGGCGATCCTGCGCATCTCGAAGTCCGAGGCGGGTCCCGTGACCGCGGCGGACATTCAGGACCAGAGCGGCGTCCGCGTCATCGACAACCGCCACCACCTGTTCACGCTCCAGGACGACCGCGACATCAACGTCGAGTTGTACGTGAACAAGGGGCGTGGGTACGTCGAGGCCGACCAGCACGTGATCGACCGCGGGCTGCCGGTCGACCTCGTGCGCATCGACTCGATCTACAACCCGGTCCGGCGAGCGAACTTTTCGGTGGCCGAGACCCGTGTCGGACAGCGTACCGACTACGATCGGCTCACGTTGACGGTCGAGACGAACGGGACCATCACGCCCGAAGAGGCAGTCTCGTACGCCGCGGCACTGGCGCAGACGCACTTCCAGTACTTCGCTGGCTT
>DASURJ010000676.1:0-5851 GCA_036280115.1 Gemmatimonadaceae bacterium | reverse complement strand
GAGCGCAACGCCGGCGGCAGCGCCGGCGCCAGTGGTCAGGAAATCACGGCGAGAGACGGACATGAGTGCCCCGTACAGGCTGAAGTGCGCTCAAGATGTACCGCTCGCCGCCCAAGCGCTAACCGAGCAGGGCTCGACACGCCCTCACCGCGGAATCGAGGAACGTGGTGACCTGTCGGTGCTGGTCGATGGTGTCGGCGCTGACGAACTCCGACGCGGACAACGCCGCCCCAACCCACCCCTTCGTGTGCCAGTGACCGTAGTCGAGCGGCGGCAAGCTCGTCGTCGGCGGGTGGGGATACGGGCCGACGTACCAGTACGGCTCCCCGTACCACTCGTCCCCGGGCGAGAGTCCAACCCCGATCGTCCGACCGGTCCCGCGCGTATCCGGAGGCAACGAGATGAGCGTCGCCATGTCGAAGTGGTGCGGCCATACGCGTACTGGCGACGCACCCGGCGTGGTTCGGGCGAGGTCGTCCAGAACGACCGCCGCGTTGCGCCAATACCGCTCGAGCTCGGTGAGCCCGCTCTCGGACGCGGAGAACGGGGCTCCCGCGTCGACAGCGTGCGGCGGGATGGAGTAGTGCTTCCGCGGGGTGAGCCGCGTCGCGTCCAGACCTACTGATCTGGCAACGTCGGCCAGCCACGCGTGCGCCTCGGTGATAGACCGTCCGCGCAACGTGAACGATCGGTCCACGACACCGGTCTCATCTACCGACAGGAGCATCAGGCTGCCGGGCTGAACGGCAACGCGAAACGGCCGAAACCGCGCCGGCATAGATTCCGTCACGAGCGCGGACAGCGGCGCCGACCAGGTCAGCGCCGTGTGACTATCATCATTCCGGGCTTGGAGATACGAGATGGTCGCCGAAACGGCGATCTGTACCGCGTGATGAACCTGTAACCGCGCGTCCGTCAGCAAATCGGGACGGACCTCGCCGAGGCGGATCCAGGTGGGGTCGGTGATGGCCTGCATGGACATTGACCGCCTCAGCCTCATGAGAAGAAAACCGCGAGTCATCGACGCCGGCACCGCCGGCGGCGGCGCTTGCGGAAGCAGAATCGCGGTTGTCGACTCGAGGTTCCCCGCCGCTGCGGAACCCGCCGGCACCCACACGCATTAGTGCCGCGCGGGATGGCGGTCGAGGTTGCCGGTGTCCGGCGTGACACCGCGCCGTTGCGAGATCATCGTCGAGAGGAGTCACGAATGGCCGAGTTCACGGGAACACACCCCGGGGTTGACAGCGAGGTCGCGCGGGTCACCGAGCTCCTGCGCGAAGCCCGCGAACGAACACTGTCCCTCATCGAGCCGCTGTCGGACGAGGACCTGCGCATTCAACACGACCCGTTGATGAGCCCGATCGTCTGGGACCTCGGCCACATCGCGCACTTCGAGGAGCTCTGGCTCACGCGCAACGTGCACGGCACGGTGGAGTTCGGGGAGATGCCGGGGATCTACAATCCGTTCGAGCATCCGCGCCGCGTCCGCGGTACTCTGGACCTGCCCGGCCACGACGAGGTGGCGGAGATCCTGAGCGAGATCCGTGAGCGTGTGCTTCGAAAGCTCGAGACGCTCGATCTCGAGGCAGGCGATCCGCTGCTGCGCGACGGCTACGTGTACGCGATGGTCGCGCAGCACGAGTATCAGCACAATGAGACGATTCTGCAGACGCTGCAGCTGAAGCGCGGCGAGCCGTATCGCGCGCCACGCCGCGTGGTGCTCCCCGAACCGACCGTTGTATTCGAGCCGGGGGCGATGGTGCGATTCCCCGGCGGTCGCGTGCCGATCGGTACGAACGACCGTCGCGTTGCCTACGACAACGAACGTCCTCGCCATCTGGTCGACCTCGCCCCGTTCCGGATCGATGTCACACCCGTCACGAACGGCCAGTATCTCGAGTTCATCGAGGACGGTGGCTATGCTCGACGCGAGCTCTGGACCGATGCCGGCTGGGCGTGGCGCGAAGCGGATGGCGCTGTGGCGCCGAAATACTGGCAGCGCGACGGCGCCACGTGGACGGCGCGCGTGTTCGATCGCCGCGGTCCGATCGACCCGCGCCGTCCGGTGTGTCACGTCTCGTTTCACGAGGCGGAAGCGTTCGCCCGATGGGCCGGGAAACGACTCCCGACCGAATTCGAGTGGGAAGCGGCCGCATCGCACGACCCGGCGAGCGACACACGACGCGAACTCCCCTGGGGCGACGACCCGTGGACTCCCACGCTCGCGAACCTCGATCAGCTCGCATTCGACACGGCGCCGGTAGGCGCGTACCCACGCAACGTGTCCCCCCTGGGATGCTACGGGATGATCGGCGATGTCTGGGAATGGACGTCGAGCGACTTTGGCGGCTATCCCGGCTACGAGACGTTTCCCTACGCGGAGTACTCGGAGGTCTTCTTCGGTACCGAGTACAAGGTGCTGCGCGGCGGATCGTTCGCGACGCGCCCGGGCGCAATTCGCAACACGTTCCGTAACTGGGACTACCCCATTCGACGCCAGATCTTCAGCGGCTTCCGGTGCGCTTCCGATGACTAGCCTCGCCGGATGTCCCGCCGCGGATCGGCACGCCGACATGATGCGCGATGTCGCGTCCGGCCTGTCACGCGCGCAGAAGGAGCTTCCGCCAAAGTACTTCTACGACCGGCGTGGCTCCGAGCTGTTCGACGAGATCACACGTCTGCCCGAGTACTATCTCACGCGCACCGAGCGCGCGCTCCTCGATTGCTGGAGCGGGCCGCTCATGGACGCGCTCCGTCCGAAAGCGCTCGTCGAGCTGGGCGCCGGAAACGCGGACAAGACGCGACTCCTGCTCGACGCGATGGTCTACGCGGAAAGCGGTGAGGTCTATGTTCCCATCGACGTGAGCGCCGAGTTCCTCGAGGAGGCGGCCGGGTCGCTGCGCGCGGAGTATCCGACGTTAGGCGTCGAGCCGGTGGTCGGCGACATGACCGAGCCGCTGGCCGTCGGAGGCGACCTCCCGGCGCCGGCGCTCATCGCGTTCCTCGGGAGCACGATCGGCAACTTCGATCCACCGGCGGCGCGGCGGCTGCTCCGGAACGTCGCACGCGCCATGCGTCCGGGCGACCGGTTTCTTCTGGGCGCCGACCTGCGAAAGGACCCACGCGTGATCGAGGCCGCGTACAACGACGCCCAGGGGGTCACGGCGGAGTTCAACGTGAACGTCCTGCGCGTGCTGAACCGCGACCTCGGCGCCAACTTCGACCTTCGCGCATTCGAGCATCGCGCGTTCTACGACCGGGCACTGCACCGCATCGAGATGCACCTCGTGGCGACGGACGACCAGGAGGTCTCGATCCCGGGCGTCGGCGTGGTGCGGTTCGCCGGCGGTGAATCGATTCGCACCGAGATCAGCTGCAAGTACGATCGCGAGTCGCTCGCGGGGTTGCTTGCGGCCGCGGACATGCGCATCGAGCGGTGGATCACGGACGCCGCGGAAAGCTACGCGCTCATCGTGGCGGCGCGCGAACCTGCAGGAGCCGACGCGTGACGGTCACACCACGGCCAGGGGAGGGTGTGCGAGTCGTCGGCGCGCCCGACGAGACGCTCGTCCTCGACCGTGACGCTCTCGCGGATGACCTTCGGTCGCGCGTGTTTCCGGCCGGCGTCGTGTCGCCGACGACGCCACGCATCGGCGCCGAGGTGGAGCTGATTCCCGTCGACCGCGCGACGGGCCGGCCCTTGCCGCTGGACGGCGCGGACCGGTCGACGCTCGAGATCCTACGCCGCGCGGGGGCGCGTCTGGGGTGGCGAGAACGATCGTCCGCGAAAGCGACGGTCCCGGAGATCGAGATGCCGGACGGCGGGCTCATCACGTTCGAGCCCGGCGGCCAGATCGAGATCAGCGCGGCACCTAACGCGTCACTGAGCGCGCTCGTCGCCGGGCTGCGGTCGACCGTGGCGTCGATCACCGACGCGGCGCCGCCGGACGTCGGGTTGCTCTCGGTCGGCATCGATCCCGAAACGCCGGTCGAGGCGGTGCCGCCGCAGCTCCACGCCGAGCGGTATCGCCGGATGCTCGCACACTTCGACACCATCGGCCCGTCAGGCGCGCGGATGATGCGCCAGACTGCGTCGTTTCAGGTTTGCGTCGACGCCACCGAGTCGCCCACGCGGACCTGGCGGATGCTCAACGCCCTCGCCCCGTTCCTGGTGGCGATGTTCGCGAACTCGCCGCGGTACGCCGGCCGCGATTCGGGCCACAAGAGCTTCAGACGCGAGATCTGGGCGAGCCTCGATCCGCGTCGCACGGGCGTGCTCGGGATAGACGAGGACCCGATAGCGGAGTATCTCGACTTCGCACTCGACGCGCCGGCGTTCCTGCTCGGCGACGCGAGGCAGAACGCGATGCCGTTCGGCTGCTGGCTCGATCGCGGCCCTGTCAGCGTGGCCGACTGGTGCGCGCACCTCACGACGCTGTTCCCGGAGGTGCGACCACGAGGCTATTTCGAGGTGCGATCGCCTGATGCGGTACCACCGGCGTGGTACCCGGTGCCGCTCGTGCTGGTGGCCGGCCTCGCCTATCACCCACCGTCGCTCGACGCGGCCGCCGACCTGCTGGGAACACCGAGCCGAGAGCTGCTCGCCTGCGCCGGCCGCGAGGGGTTGGCGAACCCCACGTTGGCGCGCGTGGCGCCGCTCCTCTGCAACCTGGCGCTCGACGGCTGTGCGGCGTTAGGCGATCGTTTCGCATCCCCGTCCGACCTGGCAACGGCTGCGGAGTACTTCGACCGCTATACGAATCGTGGCCGATCGCTCGCGGACGACTCCTGATTCCTGATTCTACCAATCGGATTCGGATTCAGTTGCAGCGCCGGCCTCGCAATCGCGTGTACGGATCCGCTGAACGGCTGACATCCAGATGGGGGTATGCGGATGGAGCGGATCGGGGCGGATCGTTCCCCGCGGGAGAGAGTCGATCGCGTAATCGATAAAGATGAAACGGCCGCTCGGGACGCCACCGTCACTGAAGCCGTTCCCCCAATTCCTTTCAGGCCCCTGGCGCGAGCAACTACGCTGCCGCGTTGGTCATCTTCGTCATCCTGTCAAATCCTGTCCATCCTGTCCTCCTGCCGTTTCCAGACTGCTCGGAGCCTCGTCCTCCTGCCTTCCCGGAGCGGTCGCGATGCCAGACGACCGCGTGCATCCACGAAATCGCACGGCCGGCTACCAGGCTCGGAGCCGTTACCACCCCCCACCCGGGTCGATAAGTTTCTCGGCTTGTCACGAGCCGAGCCACCGCCAGCCTCCCCGATGAAGGTTCTCACCGCGCGCGCGCCCACCCGAATCGACTTCGGCGGTGGGTGGACCGACGTCCCGCCGTACAGCGATGAGGAAGGGGGCTTCGTCTGCAACCTCGCCATCAAGCGCTACGCCACCGTGCGCATTCGCGCCACGGGCGACCAGGGCTCGGGCGTCGATACGCGCCGTGCTGCGGACAGCGCGCTCGCCGAAGCCGCCGTCCGGCGTGCCGGGATCGACGGCATCAGCGTCGAGATCGCGAGTGATTTTCCGATTGGAGCCGGCCTCGGTGGCTCGTCGGCTGCCGGCGTCGCCGTCAACGGCGCGCTTGCGGCGTGGCGCGGCCACCCGCTCGATCGCACTGCCCTCGCCGAGCGGAGCCGCGCAATCGAGGTCGAGGACCTGGGAGTACCAGGCGGCAGGCAGGATCATTACGCGGCGGCGTACGGCGGTGCGCTCGCACTCGCGTTCGGCAACGGAACGCGCGTGCGCCGACTCCCGTTATCGCCGGACCTCAAGGCAGCGCTCGAGCGCCGGTGCATCGTCGTCTACACCGGGCAGTCACGCATCTCCGGTGATACGATTACGGCC
>DASURJ010000675.1:0-6464 GCA_036280115.1 Gemmatimonadaceae bacterium | reverse complement strand
ACGGGAGAGCGGCCCGGGCAACTTCGCGAGCGCGGACTGGAGTCGCGACAACAGCTCGAACGTGGGGTCGACGGACGTGGCGAGCGCCACGGCGAGCCGGAGTTGCGCCGCTTCGTCGTGCGCGCCGCGCGCCACGAACAGCGTCCGATGATTCCGCGCGATCAGGCCGAGCTCCGCGACCACGGGCTGGACCGGCTGGCCGTATACGATGACGAATGCGTTGGGCGCGATGGCAAGGAGCGGCGACGCGATCGACGCCTCGACATCGCGCGCGCCATGCGACGCGAGTGACGGATCGATCACCGCGACATCCACCAGCTCTTCACGAAGTCGCTGCAGGAACTCGTCGCGACGCGCGGTCGCGTGGAGCACGTGATTCCCGTCCAGGACCTGCGAAAGTCGGTTCACCAGTGGCGCATCAAGCCACGCCAAGAGTCGCATTCAACACTCAGCTGCACGCAGCGCCCGCAATATGGCGTGATCCGGCGGGCGCGCAACTCGGGGATCCCCGAGAGTCACGCGTCTCGTCAGGCAGTGACCGATATCCGGTGCATCGTGGCGTCTTTCCGTCGTTGACGCGCGGTCCCGGCTCCTTATACTGGCCACGCGCTGGCGCATAACGAGACACCAGCGGACGTGACAGAACGCACACCTCGCGGTGCGCGCAGGATCGTGCGCGCCGGAGCGCCTCTGGCTGCCTCCCAGCGTCGTCTTCCGCGTCCGAGACCGCGGAGGTCCAACGCGGGAGCCGTATGGCAGCGATCGACGCACGGCGCGTTCACGGCCATCGTCCGCGGGGTCGGTGCACACGGAGTGCGCCATGAGTTGGCACGAGGCCAACCAGCACGAGCTCGCACGCGCCCTCGACGCCGTCCGCGACGCACTCCGCCGCCACGCCCAGCGCCGCACGCCAACACCACCCGACCCCAGCGCCGCTACTCCCAGCCACGCATCCTCCGCTTCACCACCAGCCGACTTCCCCTCCGCGCTCGCGCAGCTCGTCACCACGTTCCGCCTCTCCCGTTTCGAGCGCGACGTACTCCTGCTCTGCGCCGGCGTCGAGCTCGACGCCACGTTCGGCCCGCTGTGCGCCGCCGCGAACGGCGACCCGGCACACCACCACGCCACGTTCGGTCTCGCCCTCGCCGCACTCCCCGGCGCGCACTGGAGCGCGCTGACCCCGGCCGCCCCACTCCGCCGGTGGAGACTCGTCGAAGTGAACGGCGCCGCCCTCACCACGTCCCCACTCCGCATCGACGAGCGAATCCTGAACTACCTCGCCGGCGTGCCACACCCCGATGAACGGCTCGCCGGCCTCATCACCCCCGTCCACCACGCGCACGAGCTGCCGCCCTCCCACCAGATCGTCGCCGCACGCATCGCCGCCCTGTGGCAACCATCGGAGCGAGGCGAGCTCACGCCCGTCGTTCAGCTCTGCGGTGACGGCACGTTCGACAAGCGAGCCATCGCCGCAGACGCATGCGCCCGCGTTGGACTCGGGCTCCACGCCCTGGCCGCCGACCTCATTCCCGCCGCGCCGGGCGAGCTGCAAACCCTCAGCAGACTTCTCGAGCGCGAAGGCGCACTCACCGGAAGCGCGCTCCTCATCGAGTTCGACGATGAACGGGCCGAAGCGTCGACGCCCGTAGCCTCCGCGCGTCTGACCGACCGAATGGCCGGACCAGTATTGATCGCGACACGAGAGCGGCGACCGGCCGGCCGTCGGCCGAGCGTGGCCTTCGACGTCAGCAAACCCACGCCCGCCGAACAACGCGCCGTGTGGCATAACGCCCTGGGCGGCGCCGCAGTCCGACTGAACGGACAGGTCGAACAGATGGTGACACAGTTCAACCTGTCGACCGACCTGATTCGCGCGGCATGCACCGACGCCGTCGGACGACTCCAGTCCACCGAGCCCGCGGGTGGCGTCACAACGTCGGCGCTCAGCGACGACCACGCGCCCGACACGCCCGATCTCGCCGCCACCGTATGGGAATCGTGTCGAGTGCAAGCGCGTGTGCGAATGGATGAGCTGGCTCAGCGCATCGGCGGCGCACCCACGTGGAACGATCTCGTGCTCCCCGAGGCGCAACGGCAGATCCTGCACGACATCGCAGCCCACGTGCGTCACCGCACGACGGTCTACGAACGGTGGGGATTCGCCAAACAGGGATCACGAGGGCTCGGCATCACCGCGCTGTTCGCCGGCGCGAGCGGCACGGGCAAGACCATGGCGGCCGAAGTGCTCGCCGGCGAGCTGCGCCTGGACCTGTACCGCATCGACCTCTCGACGGTGGTGAGCAAATACATCGGCGAAACCGAGAAGAACCTCCGGCGGATCTTCGACGCCGCCGAGGCCGGAGGCGCCATCCTGCTGTTCGACGAGGCCGACGCGCTGTTCGGCAAACGCAGCGAGGTCAAGGACAGCCACGACCGCTACGCCAACATCGAAGTCAGCTACCTCCTGCAGCGCATGGAGGCGTACCGCGGCCTCGCGATCCTAACGACGAACCTCAAGAGCGCGCTCGACACGGCGTTCCTGCGGCGCATCCGGTTCATCGTCCAGTTCCCGTTTCCCGACGCCGAGCAGCGCGCCGAGATCTGGCAACGGGTGTTCCCCCGCGAGACACCGGTGGATGGCGTCCGCACCGAGCTCCTCGCGCAACTCAACCTCGCCGGCGGGAACATTCGAAGCGTCGCGCTCAACGCGGCGTTCCTCGCCGCCGACGCCGACGAACCGGTTCGGATGTCACACCTGCTGCGCGCGGCGCGCAGTGAATACGCAAAGCTGGAACGGCCACTCACCGAAGCGGAGACCGCGGGCTGGGGCTGAGCGCGCGCGTGGTCAGCCACGCGAGCATCGAGTCGGGAGTTCGGGATGCGCGATCGAGTGCGAATGCAGCGGAAGCGGGCACACACGCGCGAGGAACAGCAGGCCAGCCTCGCTTCGACGGCCGGCGTGTCCGAGCGACCGAGCAGCGCGATGGTCGGCGGACGAACCGGGGTCCTCGACACGATCGTCGCGGAAGCATCGCGCGCCACGCAGGCGGCCCCGACGGGCCTGCTGGGTTCGACCGCAGTCGCCGAGCTCGTCGAGGGAACCATCGCGCAGGTGGTAGGCCGCGCTGCCGAGGAAACGCCGGGACACAGCTACTCGGAGCTGGACATCTTCCCGCGCGAGGAGCCTGAGGAGTCGCAGGATGGCAACGGCGTCGCCGACACCACGCGTCTCTCGCATGCGCGGCGATCGAGCGGCTTCGATGATTCGATGACTTCGGCGGCAAGTGAGAGCCGCGACGCTGTCGACTCTGACGGAGAAGAGCCGCATGGCGCCGTCGCCGAAGCGGTCGCGGTCGAAGTCGCGGGCGAGAAGCAATCGGCGCCTTCAGCGGTACGCGCGAAGACGAGCATGGCGCCCGCACCACCCCCGCCGACGGAGAAGCCGGGGGGTGAAACGTCGGCCGGCCGCGAACTGGAGAACATCCGCTCGAGCGCGTCGACCGCGAGCGACCCGGGCGTCGCGCTCGACGACGCCATCACCGGCATCTCGGCGATCGAGCAGGACGTCGAACGCGTTGGTCCCGGCGACGACGCGGTCGCCAGCGATGGCGACATGATGCGCGAGGGCATCGGCACCTCGGGCGGCGAAGACATAGCGATGAACGAGATCGCGGACGGCGCGAGCGTCGGGGCCGAGCCGATCGGTGCGAACGCGATCGCGTCGGCAGGTGTCGACGAGGTCGATGTCGTCGAGGCCGATAATGGTGCGGGTGTCGACGCCGAGATGAGCGAGGGAGAAGGCGGAGAAGGCGGAGAAGCGGAAGGGGGCGAAGGCGGCAAGGCCGTAAAGGCCGTAAAGGCCGGCAAGGCCGGCAAGGCCGGTGGCCAAGCGAAAGGGGGCAAAGGAAAGGGCGCCGGCAGCAAGGGG
Organism: Gemmatimonadaceae bacterium; assembly: GCA_036280115.1. Lineage (GTDB taxonomy): Bacteria > Gemmatimonadota > Gemmatimonadetes > Gemmatimonadales > Gemmatimonadaceae > JAJKIV01. Next base: position 2,536 of record DASURJ010000675.1, on the reverse strand, counting down.
AAGGGCAAAGCCGCAGGAAAGGGTGCGGGTGGCGGAGGTGCCGCGAAGGGTGGAGGTCGTGGCGGTGGTGGAGCTGTGGCGGGCCGCGGCGGGATCGAGTTGGAAGGTCCATCGGCGATGGGCGGCGCCGGCGCGGCGGGCGTCGCCGCGCTTCCGACCTCATCGGTGGCATTGATCGACGAGGAGCTCGTCGAGCATCAGCGATGGGCGGGCGCGCAGGGAGCGGTGGGAGAAGCAGGCTCCCTGGAGCGCGCGGCGTTCGTTGCCGATACGGCGGGCGGTGCCGCGCTCAGCGGGCTCGCGTCAGGCGCCGCGATGGGGCTGGGCATCGGCCTCGCAGTCCGCGCCACGAAGTTCATCCCGGGGCTTGGCGGCGCGATCGGTGGCGCGATGGCGCTGCACGGCCTCTCCCAGAAGTTCGAGAACTGGGACCAGACGGCCGCGACTATCACTCGATTCGGCGAAGGGAACTCCACGTACGAGGTGCTCGCGAATAGTATCGCGTCGGTCGCCGAGGTCATCGACATCGTCTCGAACGTGCTCAACGCGATCAACGGCGTGGTGGGCGTCCTGACGATGATCTGCTACGGCATCACCGCGGCCGGTGCCATCGCGACGGTGGCGACGTTGGGCGCTGCCGCCCCGGTGCTCGCCGCCGCCGCGGAGATCTCCGTCGTGCTGACGGAGATCGAGACGGCGATCACGGCGGTGACGACGGTGCTCGACGTGATCAACGCCGGGGTTCTGCAGCCGGCGATTCTGCTGTTCCGGGCGATGCACACGTTCACGTCGGAGGCCGACCCGCGCGAGGTCGAGGCGGGCGGCGCGCAGATCGCGCAGGCGGCGGCGGCGTGGGGCGGTACCCTGGGCGCGAAAGCCGGTGGCGCGTTGGCGGATATCGGAAGTGGCAGCGGATCGCGCGCGGATGACGAGAACTCGGCCACGCAGCGTGCGGCGTCCGCCGATGCCGACGCGCACGCACCACCGCCGAGTGGTGGCGCGGGTGCCGCCGGCCCTGACGGACCGGCCGTGCATTTCGAGGCGCCGGCAGGGGCTGCGGCAGTCGACCCGCACGCGCCGACGAACGTGGACATCCCCGCCGCACACGCGGACACGGTTCCCGTGCCAGCCGCGGGTGCTGGGGCGGTGGACGTCAACGCGCCGACGAACCTCGACATTCCCGCAGCGCACGCCGATACGGTGCCGATGGCTGTTCCGGGCGGCCAGCCCGACGTCGACGTGAATGCACCGACGAACCTCGACATTCCGGCCGCGCACGCTGATACCGTCCCGATGGCTGCGCCCGAGCCAGGCGTGTCGCCGCTGGCGACGACGGTCGAGACGCCGGCCGCTGGCGTGTCGCCGATGGCGCACTCGGTGGAGACACCGGCGGCCGGCGGGGTCGACCCGTTCGGGCGCACGCAGGTAGACCCGTTAGGCCAGACGGCACCTCAGCCCGTTGCGGAGGCTGCCCCGAGCTCCGTCGATCCGTACGGGCGTACCCAGGTCGACCCGCTCGGGCAGACGGCCCCGCAGCCCGCCGTGGCCGGCGGCGCGGCGCCTAACGCGCCGCCTAACGTGGCGGCACCCGCGGGCCCCGGTGGGCCGCGGAACCCGGTCATGGAGATGACCGCCGTTAACCCGGCGGACGTATATCCCGGCGCGCCGCAGCCGCCAGGTTTCCAGGCCGGACCCGTCGGATCGGTGAGTGGACCGCGGAATCCCGTGATGGAGATGACGGCGGTGAACCCGGCGGATGTCTACCCGGGTGCGCCGCAACCGCCGTACTTCCAGGCAGGACCTGTCGGCTCGCTCGACTCGGCGCCGGCAACGGCGTTGCCGGCGACACTGCCGGGCGGGGTCGACGTTCCCGCCGCGCACGCGCCGACCAACCTGGATATTCCCGCGGCGCACGCACCCACGAATCTCGACGTCCCGGCCGCGCACGCGCCGACGAATCTGGACATCCCTGCGGCGCACGCGACAACCGAGTCCATGCCGGTCGTCGCGTCCGAGACGCCAACGCTCCAGGGACTCGGGCCGGCGCCTAACGCGGCGGCCACGGGCGCGGATGCCGAGCCCGTGCAGACCGGGCAAACGCTTCCTGGAATCGGCCCCGCACCCGAAGCCGCACCGCCGTCGTCCCACGACGGCGGTGGCGGTGGAGCACCGCCGCCTGGCGGACATGGCGGATCGGGGGATGGCGACGCGGCGGCAGGCCCGACGCCCGAGGACATCCAACAGGGGCGCAATCAGCGTCTTCGCCAGCAGACGCGAGGCGTGCTCGAAGGAACCGCTCACGACGCGGTCAGGGAGAGCGTCGAAAGCGGGATTTACACGCAGCAAACGATCGACATCGAGAACCAGGCAGGGGGGCGCGATCAAGCGGTCGCGATCGCCGAAGGCGCCTCGATGGGGTCGACCGGGGTCGACATCAGCCATATCGATGCACTCGCGGCCGACCCCACGCGTGCGGCGCATCCCGAAAACTGGGAGCCGCTCGAGCACGGCGAGCACATCTGGGGTTGGCACGGCG
>DASURJ010000674.1:0-13512 GCA_036280115.1 Gemmatimonadaceae bacterium | reverse complement strand
GTGTTGTAGCTGACTCCCTCGTAGCCGCCGGGCCCCTCGAAGTGCTCCTCGATGAGGCACGCCGTGAGGTCCTTCGAGAAGGTCGTCGTCCCCTGCGACCCCTCGCCGTTCCCCTGATGCACGTTCCACGTGCCGATCATGAAGTTGAACTGCTGGGCGGCGGCCCGGAACGGGCAGAACGAGCCCGGGTTTCCAGGCGCCGGCGTCACCGCCGCAACGGGGTCATAGCGCAGTCCCGCCAGCGTCGACGGGTCAGCCAGCGGTGATGGCGGTGCGTCGTTGCCGGCGCTGATCTGCTGCAGCACCGAGCCCGAAGGGAGCAGCGTCCAGCGGAAGAGCGAGTTCCTGGTAAACGTCACGATCGGCGGGTTGGGCCCGCACGGCGGCGCGATGAGAAACCCCTGCGGCTGCGTCAGGCTCCCCTGCATCGTCATGCTGCCGTTCTCATCGAGCCCGCCTTCCATGACGATGTTGCCGAAGGGGCACCCGCCTGCCGAGACCCAGAACTGATGCCACTTCCCCGTCGACGCGTCGTAGGTGTTGAGACTCCGCCCCCGTCCGCCGCCCGCGCCGGCCCAGTTTTCCTCGATCAGGCAGCCGTCCAACTCGGATTCGATGATGCTCGTTCCGGCGGGTTGATCGGTCCCACCGTTGAAGACGTCCCACTTGCCGACCCAGAAGTCGAACTGGCGATACGGCGCGGCGGAGCACCCGCGGCTCCCCGGCACCTTCGCATCGATGCCGAATGGATCCAATGGTACGAGCGCCGCGGACGCGCGAAGCTCCATGACACGTGCCGGTTCGACAATGGATTCGGAGCCGCATGCCGCCGTTGTCGCCAACACGACAGCCGCACCCGCTCGACGGACGAAGTGCATATTCGAGGTCCTCGCGGTAGATGTGAGCTTGCGGCCGCCCCGCGGCCGCGTCGGGACGGCGAAGCTAGAGCCGGCGCCGGTGGGCTACTCCATCGGCACGTCATCGTCCTGTGACGTTCTCGTCATGCGCGGTGCGGTCCGAGCGAGTCGCCTGTCGCGCTCGCGGTTCGGGCGCCATGTTGCGGTCCGCATGCGATTCCTTCACACCCCACGGTTGCGCGTCGCGGCGACTCTCGCGGCCGGGCTCGCCGCGATCGCCGTTCCGTGTGCCCTCGGTCTCGAGGCGTGGAACGCCGCGCGCCGCCACCGACAGGCGGCCGAGCGCGCCCTCCGCGACTACGCGGAATTCGCGGCGCTCAACTACCGCCAACGCATCGTCGGGCGACTGTTCGCGCCCGTGACGAGCGTGTTCCGGCCGCTCGGGAATCCACGCGGTTCCCACGCTGACGGACCGTTGCCACCGGCGTCGATCCTCCGACGAGCTGTGGAACTGTCCTCGCGATGCCCCGAATGCGGCCTTCCGTTCGAGCCGAGCTACTATTTTCGCCTAACGCTCGTCGACTCGTCGCTCGAGGTCGACGGAGCGCAGCCGACGCCGGCGCGGCGGGCCTTCCTCATCGCGGACCTCTCGCTGCTGGGCGACCCGGACGAGCCACGGGACTGGGACGTGACGTCGACGTTCGACACGCTCGCGGGCGTCCCCGAGATGATCTACGTCACGCTGCGGCGGGGACCGAATGGAGTTCCCCGGGCCGTGTACGGGTTCGCCGTGCCGATGGCCGCGGTGCTCGACTTCGCGTTGCGGCCGGCCCTGACCGGGCCGCCGCTGTTACCACTCCCCGCCCGCGCGTCGCCGCTCAATACCTCGGTCGTGTCGGTCGAGCTGACACTACGCCGGAGCACTCGGCGACTCTCCATCTCACCTCACCGGAAGCCACTGACCTACTCGGCGGTGTTGGGGGGCGGGTTGTTTCTTGGAGGGTGGGACATTCGCGTCGCGCTCGACCCGGAGACCGCGCCACCGTTACTGATCGGCGGGCTCCCGCCATCGCGGGGTCCGTTACTCCTCACCCTCGTCGGCATCACGGTCGCGCTGATCGGCGCGACGCTCTTCGTGGCGTGGCGCGCACTCGAGCTGGCGCGGCTGCGCGAGAACTTCGTCGCCGGTGTGTCTCACGAGCTCCGCACTCCGCTCGCGCAGATCCTGTTGTTCGGGGAGACGCTGAGCCACGGTCGCGTCGACTCGCGCCGCGAGGTCAGGTCCGGGGCGCGCATCATCGTGAGCGAGGCACGGCGGCTCATGCACCTGGTGGACAACGTGCTGTCGTTCGGACGCGGTGCGTGGTCGTCACGCGGAGCACGCGCCACGACGCTCCACGACCAGGCGCTCGCTCCGATCGTGCGTGAGACGATCTCGGCCTTCGCGCCAATGGCGGCGACGACCGGCACGCGGGTTCGCCTCGTCCGGGCCGACGACGTCGTCGTGCCGACCGACCGCGACGCGGTCCGGCAGATCCTCCTCAACCTGCTCGACAACGCCGCCAAGTACGGCCCGCCAGGCCAGACGATCCGCGTCGCGGTCTCTGCCGAGGAGGGGCGTGCACGCCTGACGGTGGACGACGACGGGCCTGGCGTGCCGCCGCCGCAACGGGAGCAGGTGTGGAATCCCTTCGTGCGCCTCCAGCGGGACATCGATGCGCACATTGCGGGGAGCGGGATCGGCCTGTCCGTGGTTCGCGACCTGGTCGGGCGACTCGGCGGCAGTGCGCGCATCGAGGACGTGCCTAACGGGGCCGGTGGAGCGCGCGTCGTCGTCGAGTTCCCGATCGCGCGCGCCAGCGCCGCCTCGCCGCGCCCCACCGCCCCACCGTCGACCCCGGCGTCGGTCGAGTGCGCATCCTGATCGTCGAGGACAACCGGAACCTCGTTCACGGGCTCCGCCACAACCTCGAGCGCGAGGGGCACGTCGTTCACGCAGCCTACACCGGCGGCGAGGGCCTCGAGCGCGCGCGCCGCGACGACATCGACCTCGTCATTCTCGACCTGATGATCCCGAGGCCCGATGGATTTCAGGTTCTGCGCACCTTACGCGAAGAAGGGGTCGAGACGCCGATCATCGTGCTGACGGCGCGCGGGGAAGAAGAGGACAAGGTACGAGGGCTTCGCCTCGGCGCGGATGACTACGTGACGAAGCCGTTCGGGCTCATGGAGCTTCTCGCGCGTGTCGATGCCATCCGTCGCCGGTTGCGTCTCGCGGCGGCGACGAGGGGGCGTGACTCTCGTCCGATCGAGATCGGGCGCGTGCGGATCGACCCGTCGACGCGCACCGTACTCGCGGGCGGCGAGGTGGTGACCCTGCGGCCGAAGGAGTTCGACCTGTTGCTCGCCCTCGCGCGCCGAGGCGGAGGGGTGGCGTCCCGGTTCGAGCTGCTGGAGGAGGTCTGGGGCTACGACGCCGATGTCGTGTCCCGAACGGTGGACACGCACATCGGGCAGCTGCGGAACAAGCTGGAGGCCGATCCCCACGCGCCGCGTCTGATTCTCACCGTACGGAAGAGTGGGTACCGCCTGGCCATGCACGCTGGATGACAGGATGCGCCGTCGGAAATGGCATTGCTCCGAGCGCCATCGCGCCCGGTATGCATGACGACCGGCCCAAGTGGCGAAAAAGCAGGAGGGGAATGAACGGGATGGACGGATGAACAGGATGACGAAGATGACCAACGCGGCGGCGGGGTCGGTCTCGCAAACGGTCTGAAAGGAAGAGGGCAACGGCCGCCCGGGACGTCACTGTCCGCGAGAGCCGTTCCCCTCATCGTTTCAGGCCGCTTGGGAGACCGACCGTGCTGCCGGCCGAGTCATCTTGCGTCTCCCGTCCATCCTGTCCATCCCCCTCCTGCCTTTTACCCCACTCGGCCCGGTCGCGAAACAGACGCGGCGAGTCGAGGCTCGGAGCGAGCAATCAAGGCACCGAAGGCGTGTCCTCGCATCGGTCCGCGGACTTCCGCACCGTGGGGTATTGGACCCCGAGCTGCTCCAGGTAGGTCTTGTACCGGGCGGGGTCGAAGTAATACTGCCGCATCCGTGGGCGATACCGCTCGAGAATATCGGAGTTCAGGAAGGTCGCCGGCTGCTCGTTAGGGCGCATCAGCGGCTCGTACTTGACGTCCTTCGTCTGCACGTTGCGGAAGTACGACCATGCGCTGTCCACCAGTGCGGGCTTGCCGAGAATGTCGAGCATCGTTGCCGCCATCACCTTCGCCCCCGCAGTCGCACCCTTGTGGGCGATCGGCGTCGCCGACGCGATCGCGCTCGACCAGTGATGCCCCGGCAGCCCCGGGATGTTCGACGGGAACCGCAACGTCACCGTCGGCAGATTCCACGACACGTCGCCTATGTCGTCCGAGCCGCCGCCCATGTTGCGCTCCGGCGGCTGCGGCGCGGCGCTCGTGTCCACCACCGACGGCATGCCCGTCTCGCGCGAGCCCATCTCCTTCTGCACCGCCTTCGCCATCGCCTGGTCCGCCTCGCTCCATTGCGGGAGCCCCACGCGCCTGATGTTCGCCACCATCGCCTCGGCAATCGGCCGATTGAAGTGCTGCGGCCACGCGGAGCCGAGGACGCGACTCTCGACGAGCTTCGTCCCGGTCATCATCGCGGCGCCCTGCGCGATGGAGTCGCCGGTCGCCCACATGGCCTTGATCTGCGGATACGTCAGCTCGCGGAAGAAATACCACACCGACGCGGTCGTCGGTACCACGTTAGGCTGGTCGCCGCCGTCGGGGATCACGTAGTGGGAGCGCTGCTGCAGTCGCAGGTGCTCCCGGCGGTAGTTCCAGCCGACGTTCATGAGCTCCACGGCGTCGAGGGCGCTGCGGCCGCGCCACGGCGAGCCCGCGGAGTGCGCGGCCTGCCCCTGGAACGAGTACAGCACCGATACGAGCCCCGACCCACCGCTCGGCCCCCACGACGTGCTCAGGTTCGACGAGACGTGCGTGAAGAGCGCGATGTCCGCGTCCTTGAACACGCCGGCGCGCACGAGGTACGCCTTCGAGGCGAGCTGCTCCTCGGCGACCCCCGGCCACAGCTTGATCGTACCAGGCAGTCGCTCGCGTTCCATGATCTTCTTCACCGCGAGCGCCGCGGTGACATTCACGGGCTGACCGGTGTTGTGCCCCTCCCCGTGCCCGGGCGCGCCGGGAACGATCGGCGCGTGACACGCGACGCCGGGCTTCTGCGACGCCTGCGGGATGCCGTCGATGTCGGACCCGATGGCGATGACGGGCTTACCGGAACCCCACGTCGCTACCCACGCCGTCGGCATGCCGGCGACGCCTTCCTCGACGGTGAACCCGTTGTCGCGCAGGATCTTCACGATGTACCTCGACGTCTCGACTTCCTGAAATCCGAGCTCGCCGTAGCTGAAGATCTGATCGACCATCTGTTGCGTGAACTGCGCTTTGGACTCGACGTCGGCGATCGCCTCACGTTTGAACGCGTCGAGCCGCGCCGTGGGGATCGCCGGACGCCCCTGGGCGTACACGGGAACGGAACCGAGAGCGAGCGCGAACCACGCGGCGGTGAGACGTGAGCGCACCGAGAGATCCTCCGGAATGAGTCGCGAACGGAAGCGAGGGCTTACCCCCCACACATCCGCGGAAATTGCTCACACTCGCCGGGTTTCGCCACGAGCGCCGCGCGTCTACCCGCGCGACTCGGCCGATATCGACCTACCGGCGCAAGCCGATCCCGAGGCTCACGCTCAGCCCGTAGCTCACCGAGTTGTCGTCCGCCCCGAACGGAATCTGCACCCTCGGCTGAATCGCGAGCCGGTCGCCGAAGAAGATGAGCCCCAGCCCGATGTCCCCGACGCCGTACGTGTCGGAGAACGTCTCCTCGACCCCACTGGGGTCGGTGATGTCGGACGCCGCGTACTGGTAGCGCAGCGTCCCGTTCGGAATGATCCGCACACCCGCCGCTGGCCGATAGGTAAGGCCGAGGGCCAGCCCCGCGCTCGCGAATCGCGACCGGACGTCGAACCCGTCGTCATCAGGCCCGCTGCCGAGCCCTGCGCCGACCACTGGACACAACTGGGCGCGCGGGCCCACCGACCGCTGGTATCCGACGTCCGCGAACAGCTGGTCTTCCGTATCGTCGAAGCCGTCGGCGTAGATCCGTGCGACCCCGACGTCCCCGAAGATGGAGCCGTCCCGACCGGCGATGAGCGACGCCGCGTAGGCCGTGTAGTCCTCACCGAATATCGCCCCGCCGCCGATCCGTACCGGAACGGTCGCGAACGACACCGAGCCGAGACACGCCTGCGCCTGCGCCGCGGCCGGAAGCCCGATGACCATCCCGAGGAACAACGCCAGTCGACGCATCTTGGCTCCAGTGTGTATGCGGTAAACGCCGCGCTGAGAACTGCTTGAGGGTCTTCCGAGACTGGACGATCGCGGCCGCTGGACCGGTACAGCCTCTGGGGCATCGGCGGGTTCTGACGTATGGCGCACGGATTGCCCGACTCAGCCGCTTCGGGCCGCGTCAATCGGCGTAGTCGGAACCGCCAGATCGGGTCTATCGAAATGGGGCAGTCAACGGTGTGGTCACGGTGGATCGCGCTCGGATTCGTTGCGGCGGTCGGACTGGCGGTCGTTCCGATCCGCGCGGGCGCGCAGTGGCACGCGGAGGTCCTGCCAGGCGTTCGGTTCGGGGCACCACTCCGGGCCGGATTCGCTCTTGGCGTCACGTACGGGACCCAGGTATCCTTCGCCCAGTTCGCCGGCCCTATTGCGATCGCTGAAGCGGGGCTCGGCGGTGGACGGGTGAGCGGGGGCTATCTGCTCGCGTTTCCGTTCGCCTCCGGGATCGAGGTGCTCGCGTCGGCGGTGCGCACCTGGGGGTCGCCCTTGAAGGCCGATGGAAAGGAGACGCTCGCCGGCGGCGAGCTTCGAGGGTCCTTCTTTTCCGTGAACGTGGGAGTCGGCATCTTTCGACCCGTCGTGTCCGGTAATGACCGGCGAACTCGCATCTATATGAATGTTGGGTTCGGTATCTGAGTACCATCTGCTTCACCGGTGCCTTGTACGCCCGTTTCGACGGCGCCTAACGACCCTCATACGCCTCTGACCGGGTCGGCGCGACGACGCGCCCGACCTGCCGCAGAGCGCCCACCACACCATCCGCTCGGCGCTCGGTGAGCCCAACTTCGACCGCGTACCAACCGGTCCAACCGGACCCGACGGACCATCCCAGATCGTGACAGAAGGTGTTGGGACGGGACAAACAGTATCCCGCTTGACAATCCATGCATCTGACGGCGCTATTAGCGTCGTCGGTGGCCGCGTGGCTCGCGGCGCAAGGCGCAATTCCCCAAAACCCGGAGGACGTGTGCGCAGACGAAGTTCGATTCTCACCCTGGTGTTAGCGGTAGGACTGCCGAGTATCGCGTGGGCCCAGACGCGCGTGATTACCGGCACCGTGACCGTCGCCGGCGGTTCGGTTCCCGTTGCCGGCGCGAGAGTGTCGGCGGAAGGGACGACCGTCGAGACCGTGACGGGCAACGAAGGCAATTACCGGCTCGAGGTCCCGCAGGGAGACGTGCGGCTGCTCGCGCGCGCGATCGGCTACAGGCGCGCGTCACAGCTCGTGACGGCCACGCAGACCACGGCCAACTTCGCGCTCGAGCGCGACGTGCTGCAGATCGAGGGCGTGGTGGTGACGGGTCAGGCCACGACGGTCGACCGGCGCAGCGCCACCACGGCGGTCGCCTCGGTGTCGGGCGATGCGATCAACGCCGTACCGGCGCCGACCATCCAGAACGCGCTCGTGGGACGCGTGAGCGGCGTGAACCTGCAGTCGAATTCCGGCGCCCCGGGCGGCGGCATTCAGATGCAGGTGCGTGGGAACAACACGATCCTCGGCTCGTTCGATCCACTGTACGTCGTCGACGGCGTCCCGTACTCGAACCAGCGCATCGCGAGCGGCCGCGGCTCGATCTCGGCCGCCGCCTTTGCGACCGCCGAAGATGACGCGGTGGACCGCGTGGCCGACATCAATCCCGCGAACATCGAGTCGATCGAGATCCTGAAGGGCGCCGCTGCGTCCTCGATCTACGGCTCGCGCGCGGCGAACGGCGTGGTGATCATCAAGACGAAGCGCGGTACCGCCGGCGCTCCGAACGTGAACGTGCGGCAGCGCGTCGGCGTGTTCGACATTTCGAAGACGCTCGAGAGCCGGCGCTGGACGCAGGCGGAAGCGGTCGAGAAGTACGGGGATGAAGTCGCGCACTGGTTCAGCGGGAACTCGTCGCCGTACTTCAACCACTTCGAGCAGGTCTACGACAACAACAAGCCGTCGTACGAGACCGCGGTGGACGTGAGCGGCGGCAACACGAACACGCGCTACTTCATCGGCGGCACGTGGAAGCGGGACGAAGGGATCGAGCGGAACACGGGGTTCGACCGGCAGAACCTGCGCGTCAACGTGGACCAGTCGCTGGGCAACAAGCTCGAAGCGCAGATCTCCACGGTGTTCAACCGCGCCGAGCACGACCGCGGCTGGAACAACAACTGTAACAACTACGCGTGCCATGGCTACGCGTTCGCGTACACGCCGAGCTTCGTGAACCTGAAGCAGCGCGACGCGAACGGGAACTTCCCGCAGCCCGACTGGGGCATCCAGGCCAACCCGGTGCAGACGACGGAGCTGGCCCGGAACCACGAGGAGACGAGCCGGTTCACCGGCGGGATCTCGGCCAACTACGACGCGATCAACACCGGAAGCAACTCGCTCCGGTTCGTCGGCGCGGTGGGCATCGACGCGTTCTCGCAGGCCAACGACCTGTGGTCGCCTAACGAGCTGTTCTACGAGGCCCCGCAGACGCTCCCGGGCGCGGCCATCGAGGGCAACGGCACCAGCCGGATCTTCAACTGGAACCTGAACGGCATTCACAACTTCGTGCCGTCGGGCTCCGGATGGTCGCTCAACACGTCGTTCGGGGCGCAGTTCGTCGAGGAGTACCTGAACGTCACCCGCATCACGACGACGAACCTCGTCCCCGGCCAGCAGAACGTCGGCCAGGGCACGAATACCACGGGCACGGAAAACCTGACCAAGAGCCGGACGATCGCGCTCTACGGCCAGGAGGAAGTGCGCCTGTTGGGCGAGCGCCTGCTCCTCCAGGCCGGTGCCCGCGCCGAGCGCACGAGCAACAACGGCGACATCGACAAGTGGTTCCTCTTCCCAAAGGTGTCAGGCTCGTACCGGATCGTGAACCTGATCGGCACGGGGAGCGAGATCAAACCGCGCATCGCGTACGGCGAGACGGGTAACCTGCCCATCTTCGGACAGAAGTTCACGCTGCTCAACACCCCGCAACTCAGCGGCCTCAATGGCTTCACGGTCGCCGGTGCCGCGGGCAGCCCCATCGTCGAGCCCGAGCGGGTGAAGGAGATCGAGGTCGGTATCGACGGTCTCGCGATGGATGGCCGGCTGACGTGGGAGCTTACCGCATTCACCCGGAACACCACGAACCTGCTGCTCCAGCGCGTCCCGGCGCCCTCCACGGGTTTCGCGACGCAGGTGTTCAACGGCGGGAAGATCGAGAACCGCGGCTTCGAGGCGGTGCTCGGCGTGACGCCGATTCAGCGCCAGAACCTGACCTGGATCTCGCGCGGAACGTTCACGCAGTACACGAGCGAAGTGAAGGACCTCGCAGGGCTGCCGCCGTTCCGTCCGCCCCTTTCGGGTTTCGGCGGACTGGGCGTGACGTTCATCGAGGTCGGCGAGCCGTTGACGCAGATCATCGGGCGCGACTTCGACGAGAACGGCGAGCGTACGGCCACCGACGTCAAGCTCGGGAACTCGGCGCCCGACTTCAAGATGGGCTTCGTCAACGACTTCATCTACAAGGCGGTGTCGTTGAACGTGGTGTTCGACTACCAGAAGGGCGGCGACATCATCAACCTGACGCAGTTCCTCTATGATGACGCCCAGACGGCGCACGACTTCGGTACGCCTGATCACGAGTACCGCATGCGCGGCTACAACAACGGCGTCATGACGCCGTACATCGAGGACGCGACCTATCTGAAACTGCGCGAGGTGGCGGTCGGCGTGACGATCCCGCGCCGGTATCTGGGCTTCACGAACCTCAACATCGCCAACGCGCGCGTGACGCTGAGCGGGCGCAACCTGGTGTCGTGGCAGAAGTACTCGGGGCTCGACCCCGAGGTCGCCAACCTGGGTTCTGCAGCCATCCGGAACAACCTCGACGTGGCCGCCTATCCGCCGAACCGCAGCTTCTTCCTCGACATTTCCCTGGGATTCTGATGATGATCACGACTGGAGACCGTTTCAGAGCCGGGCGTGGTCGACGTGCCGGCGCGAAGTTGGGCGCTCTGGCGGGAGCGCTGCTGCTCTCGGCCTGCGCGGACCTCGACGTAAAGAACACGAACGCGCCAACGGCCGACGCGCTCACCGATGCGCCGACGCCAGGAGTCCTGGCGCGGACCGCCATTGGCATTCAGACGCAGGCAAACTCCGACCTTGCCGCGCAGATCCAGCAGTGGGGGATCTACGGGCGCGAGGGATGGAACCTCCTCGGCAACGACCCTCGAGAAACCGGCGAGGAGGTCAGCGGGCCGCAGGATCCCGGCGGCCGCGCCGGCGGCCAGTGGGGAGGCAAGTACGGCGCTATTCGGACGATCAACTCGTACCTCGCCGCGGTGGAGAATTCGAGCCTGACCGAACAGGAGAAGGCTGCTTCCCGCGGGTTCGCCAACACGCTGAAGGCGTGGCACCTCCACCGCCTGGCTGTCCGCAGTGGTCCCACAGGCCTCCCGATCGACGTCGATCGGCCGATCGATGCCGAACCGGCACCGCTCGTTCCGACCGAAGAGGCCATGGCGACGGCATCCGCGCTGCTCGATGAAGCGCTCGCCGATCTGAACGCGGGAGGCAGTGAGTTCCCGTTCGATTTCGTCGAGGGCTTCGAGGGGTTCCAGACGCCCGCGACGTTCGCACAGTTCAACCGCGGGTTGAAGGCGAAGAACCTCGTGCATCGCGCCACCTTCTTCAATTGTGCATCGTGCTGGGCCGAGGCGCAGACGGCCATCGCGGCGTCGTTCGTTACCGACGCCGGCCTGCCCGGGTCGCTCCGAACGGGCGTGTACTACGGCTACACTGGCGCCGCCGGCGAAGCTGCCAACCCGGTGACGGAGCCACTCAGCAACAATCGCTACTGGGTGCACCCGTCGATCATCACGGGCGCACAGCTTCGTCCGAACGGACAGCCGGACCTCCGACTCACGACGAAGACGGCGGCTGCACCGGCTCCGCGGACCCTCAACGGTCTGACGGGAACGCACAAGCCGGTGATGTACAACGATCCGGAAGATCCCTCCGTGGCCGATCAGAGCACCGATATTCCGTGGCTCATCAACGAGGAGCTGCTACTGCTCCGCGCCGAGATCCGCTGGAACACCGGCAACAAGGATGGGGCGATCGCCGACATCAACCTCGTCCGTCAGCACGCTGGTGGACTGGGTGCCGCGGCGGTGAACGCCGGCAGCTCGGACGCCGACTTCGTGACCGAGCTACTCTACAACCGCCTGTACTCGCTCATGTGGACGCAGGGCACGCGGTGGGTGGACGCACGCCGGTACAATCGGACGAACCAGCTTCCGATCGACCGATCCGGCGACGTCGTGCACCCGTACATGATGATCCCGAGCGCCGAGTGTGACGCGCGCGGATTGTCCGTGCCGTGCTCGATTTGAGATCGGCGGAATGAATCGAAACCGGCACCCGTTCGCGGGTGCCGGTTTTTTTTTGCGAGGGCGTCAGTCGGCTCAGTCGGCTCAGTCGGCTCAGTCGGCTCGCAGGGCCGTGATTGGATCGACGCGTGCGGCACGCACAGCCGGTCGCAGGCAACCGACAATTGCGGTCACGAAGCAGAGTGCGCCTGACACGAGCATCGTTGCCGGATCCTCGGGGCGCACCCCGGCCAGCAGCGCACCCATCCCGCGCGCGGCCGCGTAGGCGATCGCCACGCCGAGCCCCACGCCCACGATGGCAAGCCGGAGCCCCTCACCGAGGACGTGACGCACGATTCCACCCACCTGCGCGCCGAGCGCGCGCCGGACACCGATCTCGGGAATCCGCCGCGACACGGTGAAGCTGAGAAGACCGTGAATCCCGACGCCCGCGATGAGCAGCCCGACGAGGGCGAGCGCGCCCAGGAGGCGCAGCTGGGTCACGCGCGACGCGGTCTCGCTCTCGACGATCTCGGCCATCGTGCGGATGTGTGAGATCGGCTGATCGGGGTCCGCTTCCCTCACGATTCGGCGCACGGCCGCCATGAGGTGTGGCTGCTCGACAGCTGACCTCACGACGAGGTCCTTCGGGAAATACCCGACGATGGAGGCGTCCTGCACCTGGCGGAACGGGAGGTACACCTGCGGCTCGCTCTCCTGCTCCAGCCCGCGCACACGGACATCGCCCACGACACCGACAACGGTGCGCTCGTTGAGCGCGACGGAAAAGCGCTTGCCGATCGGGTTGTCGTTAGGCCAGTGACGTTTCGCGAAGGACTCGCTCACCACGGCCACGAAGGGGCTCCGTTGCGTATCCGAATCGTCGACGTCGCGGCCGGCGCGCACGGGTATCCGCATGGCGGCGAAGTACCCGCTCGTCACGTACCGGAGGCTCACCGAGTGTGCTCCGGTTCGCGGGGGCTCGACGCCAGGGAGGCCAGCGCCCCAGATTCCGCCGCGCATCACCATCGGGAGCCCGGTCGTGAATGCCGCGCTCGTGACGCCCGGCAGCGCCCGCACCCCGCGCAACACCGCCGTGTAGTACTGCTCGCGCTGTGCGACACTGTCGTATTTCGGACGCGGCAAGGCGGTGCGCAGCGTCAGGAGATTCTCGGTGCTGAACCCGGGATCGCGAGCCTGGATGGCCCAGACCGATCGGATGAGGAGGCCGGACAGAATGAGCAGGACGACGGACGCCGAGATTTCCACGACCACCAGCGCTGAGCGCAACCCGCGGGTCCGTCCGGACGTCGATCGCGTGCCGGCGCGCAGCAGCTCCAGCCCACTCCCCTTGCCCGCCCCGATCGCCGGCCCGACGCCGAACACGAGCCCCGTGAGAATCATGACGACGAACGCGAACCCGAGGATGCGACCGTCCACGGCCGGCGACATGGCTAGCGGCAGCGATTGCGGTACGAGACGCGCGAGCACAGGGAGCGCGGTCCACGCCAGCGCGACCCCCACGATACCGCCGAGCACGGCCAGCGCGACGCTCTCGGTCACGAGCTGGCGAACGATCTGCTCCCGGCCGGCACCAAGCGCCGTGCGAACGGCCAGCTCGCGTGAGCGGCTCGTTGCCCGCACGAGAAAGAGGCTCGCGAAATTCGCGCAGGCGAGGAGCAGGATACAGAGCGCGGCCCCGCATAACGCGAGCACGAGAAGCCGTGCACGCGACGAGATCTCATCCCGTAGCCCCAACACCCACGCACTCACGTTCTCGAGCTCGCGGTATTGCCGCTCGAGCCGTGCCGCGATCCCGATGACCTCGCCGCGTGCCTGCGCTACCGAGACGCCCTCGCGCAGACGGGCGACGGCGATGA